>CAYGNV010000004.1:0-33667 GCA_964351355.1 uncultured Smithella sp. | reverse complement strand
TACCCCATGCCGGGAAGAACATTTAAGGGAGGACTCTCCTTTGAGTTTTAAATTTACCGTTTGTTTTTATCTGTTTTTTGAAATACAATCGCTCGCGTAAGGAAAAGAGCACCGCAACCTGCAAGCCAAATTGAAACAATAGGAGACTTCAGCATGGAACTTAAAAACAGCGTCGCCATTGTCACCGGATCATCTTCAGGCATTGGAGCGGCGGTGGCCAGGCAACTGGCCGCCCAGGGCTGCAAAGTAGCGATCAACTATAGCCAAAACGAGACTGGCGCACGCGCCGTGGCCGCCGAATGCGAAGCGCTGGGGGGGCAAGTCCTGATCCAGCGGGCCGATGTGTCTGAAGATGGCGATTGCCGCATGCTGGTGGATGCCACCTTGAAACGCTTTGGCCGTTTGAATATCCTGGTGAATAACGCCGGAACCACCAAGTTTTGCGTACACCAGAACCTGGACGGCCTGAGCAAAGAGGATTTTCTCGGAATCTACGCGGTTAACCTGATCGGGCCGTTTCAAATGACCCGTGCGGCCGAAGCAGCGTTGCGTCAGCAACCCGTGGCCCACATTGTCAACATGGCCTCGATTGCCGCCATCACCGGCGTGGGCAGCTCCATTGCCTATGCCGCCTCCAAAGGGGCGTTGGTGACCATGACCCTCTCTCTGGCTCGCGTGCTCGGACCGCAAATCCGCGTCAATGCAATCTGCCCTGGATTTGTGGCCGGTGAATGGCTTCAAAAAGGATTGGGGCCCGAAGTTTACGAGTCTATCCGCATGCAGCTCGCAGAGATCTCGCCCCTGAAAAATACTGCCACGCCCGAAACCGTAGCCCAAACCGTATTGGCCCTGGTGGGCGGCGCCGACTGGACCACCGGCGAGACCCTCATTGTGGACGGAGGCGCCCATTTGCATACCGCACCCCTGCGGCGATAGCGAAATATACTCCGATCCCACTAAACCTACCAGACCAGACTTGGATAATTAATATCCACGCCTGGATAATTAATATCCAAAACTGGATACCTGATATTCGGTTCTACGACGCGCGATCTGTAATAAATCCTTCTATTTACGGTAACTTACCGGCAAGACGTTTCCGGTATGGAATTTGCTTGTGACTTAACAGAGTTGGTCCTGTATCCATTCAGATTCAGGATTGCGGTGATACCCGGGCACTTCAATAAGCGGAAAAAGTCTAAAAAGCAAAGCGGATTAAATCAGTAAACGGAAGAAAGGGTTGAATGAGATGACGCACCAGTCGGTGTTCGGAAGCAGGAAGTTAAAAGTAACGCTCTTAGTCTTGGCGGCCGTTGCAGTAGCAGCAGCCGCCTTTTTTTTCTATTGGCAAAAGTCGATCCGGACGGCTGAGCAGGACAAAAAGCCTCGCGTTTACAGCGTGCCCGTTCTGGCGTCTGCCGCCAAAGAGGAGGACTTCAAAGTCTATCTGTCCGCGCTCGGCACGGTGACCCCGATCCATACGGTGACAATCAAAACGCGTGTGGATGGTCACCTCATCGAGCTGCCCGTTAAAGAGGGGCAATTGGTGGAAAAAGGGGATCTGCTGGCCAGGATCGATCCGCGGCCCTATTATGTTCAGCTCCATCAGGCCGAAGGGCAAATGGCGCGCGATCAGGAATTCCTTCGGAACGCAAAAGTCGATCTGGAGCGCTATCGTCTATTATGGAAACAGGATTCCATTCCGAAACAGCAGCTGGACACCCAGGAGGCAGTGGTTCGCCAGTATGAGGGGACGGTTGCCGTTGACAAGGGCCTGATTGAAAGCGCAAAGCTTCAGATCCATTACTGCCAGATCACGTCTCCGCTTGCCGGCCGGGCCGGCTTGCGCCAGATTGATCCGGGAAATTACGTGCGCGCAAGCGATCAAGGCGGAATCGTCGTCGTGACGAGGATGGAGCCGATCACCGTCGTCTTTCCCATCCCGGAAGACAGCCTTCCTACCGTCCTCGCCAAGCTGCGCAAGGGCGAACGCCTGACTGTCCATGCGTTTACCGGGAAATGAAGGAGCGCCTTGCCTCGGGGTATCTGCTTACCCACGACAATCAGATCGATACGGCTACGGGAACGGTGCGCCTGAAAGCGATCTTTGCCAACAAAAAGGGGGAGCTCTTTCCCAATCAATTCGTGAATGTGCTGCTGCTCACCCATATCCGCAAGAAAGCAACGGTCATCCCGGCGTCAGCCATCCAGCGCGGACCGAAGGGCGTTTTCGTTTATGTGGTGAAAACGGATTCGACGGTTACAATAAAAACGATCACCATCGGAGAAATCCAGACAGGGCAGGCCTCAGTTCTTGAAGGCCTGGCTCCGGGCGAGGTCGTTGTAACGGACGGCGCAGACAGGCTGCGTGAAGGCGCCAAGGTGGAAGTCAGAATTCCGTCTGCGGGAAAGCAGAGCAAGCCACAATGAATATCTCCCGGATTTTTATCCTTCGCCCGGTTGCGACCACGCTCCTGATGATCGCCATCATCCTGGCGGGCCTCGTGGCTTACACCCAGCTGCCGGTTTCGGCCCTGCCGACCGTTGACTACCCGACCATTCAGGTGCGGACTTTCTATCCCGGCGCCGGTCCGGAGGTCATGGCGACAGCGGTCACCGCGCCGCTGGAGCGCCATTTCGGCCAGATGCCCGGCTTGAAGCAGATGACCTCGTCGAGCTCGGGCAGCAGCTCGATCATCACCCTTCAATTTTCACTCGATCTGAGTCTGGATGTGGCCGAACAGGAAGTCCAGGCGGCAATCAATGCCGCTTATACTTTTTTGCCGAAAGACCTCCCGACGCCGCCGATCTACAGCAAGGTAAACCCGGCGGATGCCCCGATCCTGACTCTGGCGCTCACCTCCGACACCCTCCCCCTTTCCCAGGTGGCGGATATGGCGGACACACGCTTTGTTCAGAAGATATCCCAACTCCCCGATGTGGGTCTGGTCACAATCAGTGGCGGACAGCGTCCGGCTGTGCGAATACAGGCCAATCCAACCGCCCTGGCCGCTTACAACCTGACGCTGGAAGACCTGCGCGGGGCAATCGTTGCGGCAAACGTCAATCAGGCCAAAGGAAATTTCGACGGCCCCCACCGGGCTTACAATATCGGCGCCAATGACCAGCTCTTTTCCGGCGCCGAGTTTGCAAAAATCATTATCACTTACAGAAACGGCGCCCCTGTCCGGCTTTCCGATGTCGCCGAAGCCATTGACCATATCGAAAACGTTAATCAGGCGGCATGGATGAACGCCACCCCGGCCGTTATTGTGAACATTCAGCGCCAGCCGGGGGCCAACGTCATCAAGGTCGTTGACCGGATCAAAAAGCTTTTACCGCAGCTTCAAAGCTCTCTTCCCCCCTCGGTGAAGGTCACGGTGCTGACCGACCGGACAACGACAATCCGCGCATCGGTCAGGGACGTGCAGTTTGAGCTCCTTCTGGCCGTTGCGCTCGTCGTTCTGGTTATTTTCCTCTTTCTCAGGAGCCTGGCCGCGACCACCATCCCCAGCGTGGCCGTTCCCCTGTCCCTCATCGGCACGTTCGGCGTCATGTACCTGATGGGCTTCAGCCTCAACAACCTGTCCCTCATGGCGCTGACAATCTCCACCGGCTTTGTAGTCGATGACGCCATCGTCATGATCGAAAACATCGGACGCTATGTCGAGCAGGGGATGCCCCCCCTTGAGGCGGCGCTCACAGGTTCCAAGCAGATCGGTTTCACGATCCTCTCTCTGACGGTCTCCCTGATCGCCGTCCTCATCCCGCTCCTCTTCATGGGGGACGTGGTGGGAAGGCTTTTCCGGGAATTCGCGATCACGCTCGGCGTGACGATCCTCATCTCGGCGGTCGTTTCGCTGACGCTGACGCCGATGATGTGCGCCAGGATACTGAAACACAAACCGGTATCCGAGCAGGGACGGTTTTTCGCCGCATCCCGGCAGTGGTTCGACCGGGTGATTGCCTCTTACGGAAGGACACTGCAGTGGGTGCTGAAACATCAGGGACTAACGCTTATGGTGATGGGGGTGACGGTTGTTCTCACGGTTATTCTTTATGTGGTCGTCCCCAAAGGCTTCTTCCCCATTCAGGATACCGGCGTCATCCTCGGCATTTCGGAAGCGCCGCAGTCGATCTCTTTTGCCGCGATGGCAAAGCGGCAGCAGGCGCTGGCCCAGACGATTCTAAAAGATCCAGCCGTCGAAAGCCTGTCCTCGTTTATCGGCGTGGACGGGATCAATACGACCTTGAACAGCGGCCGCATCCTGATCAACCTGAAACCTCTGGAAGAGCGCCGGACCGGAGCGCAGGAGATCATTTTTCGGCTCAAGCGGGAACTGGCCGCGGTCGAGGGAATTACCCTTTTCATGCAGCCGGTTCAGGACCTCACGGTTGATCCCCGCATCAGCCGGACACAGTTTAATTATACCCTGGAATGCCCGGATATCCAGATTCTGAATGATTTCGCTCCCCGCCTGGTGGAAACGCTCGGCAACCGGCCGGAATTGAGGGACGTCACGAGCGACCAGCAGGACAAGGGGTTGCGCGCATCGATCACCATTGACCGCGCCAGCGCCTCCCGCTTCGGAATCACGCCCCAGCTCATCGACGACACACTCTACAACGCCTTCGGGCAGCGCCAGGTGTCCACCATATTCACACAATCCAACCAGTATAAAGTTGTTCTGGTCGCAAAGCCCCAGTTCCAGAAAGATCCACAGGATATCCATTCGATCCACCTGCGCGGGACGAACGGGGCGCGCATCCCCCTGGGCTCGATCACGAGGGTGGAAGAGACCACCGGACCACTCGTCATCAACCGCCAGGGGCAGTTTCCCGCAGTGACGGTTTCGTTCAATCCGGCGCCCGGCGTCTCACTCGGCAAGGCGGTCGAAACCGTCGAGGAAACCGCACGGCAGATCGGTGTCCCCCCGAGTATCCGGGGAAGCTTTCAGGGGACAGCCAAAGCCTTTCAATCCGCTCTGAACAACGAGATCCTCCTGATCCTGGCCGCGCTTATTGTCGTCTATATCGTGCTCGGCGTCCTGTATGAAAGCTACATTCACCCGATCACGATTCTCTCCACGCTGCCTTCCGCGGGGGTGGGGGCGATCATCGCGCTGATCCTCTTCCACACGGACCTGAGCGTCATCGCCGTCATCGGCATCATCCTCCTGATCGGCATTGTGAAAAAGAACGGAATCATGATGGTGGACTTCGCCCTGGAAGCCGAGCGCAAAGACGGATTGCCGCCCGAAGAGGCGATCTACCAGGCGAGTATTCTGCGGTTCCGCCCCATTATGATGACCACCATGGCGGCCCTTCTCGGAGCGCTTCCCCTGGCGCTCGGAACGGGCGTCGGCTCGGAGTTGCGCCATCCCCTGGGCATTTCGATTGTCGGCGGGCTCGTGATCAGCCAGATTCTCACGCTTTATACAACGCCGGTTATCTATCTCGCGTTTGATCGCCTGGCGCGCCGCATGCAAAAAGCGCGGTTCGTTTGGCCTGCCACAAACAACGGGAGTCTAAAGCGGCCATGAACATATCGAAACTCTTCATCCATCGCCCCGTTGCGACCACGCTTCTGACCATCGGGCTCGCGCTCGCCGGAATCGTCGCGTTCCAGTTGCTGCCTGTCTCGTCCCTGCCCCGCATCGATTTTCCCACGATCCTGGTTACGGCAAGGCTGCCCGGCGGTGATCCCGAGACGATGGCGACATCGGTCGCGGCGCCGCTGGAAAGGAAGTTGGGTAACATTGCCGGCGTGACGGAAATGACCTCCATGAGCAACCGCGGCTACACGAATATCGTGGTGCAGTTCGATCTGGACAGAAACATCGATGGGGCGGCCCGCGATGTTCAGGGTGCGATCAATGCCGCTCTGGGGAGCCTTCCTTCAGATCTCCATGGCAATCCGACTTACCGCAAGGTCAATCCCGCCGAGGCCCCGATCCTGATCCTCGCCCTGACATCCGATTCGGTGGACCCGCCGAAGATGTATGATGCGGCCTCCACCATCCTTCAGCAGAAGTTATGTCAAGTGGAGGGCGTCGGCCATGTTTACATCGGCGGTGGATCACTCCCGGCTGTCCGGGTGGAAATGAATCCCATGGCGCTCAACAAGTACGGCATTAACCTGAGGGAGATGCGCGGCGTCCTGGCCAGCTCAAACGTTAACCGTCCCAAGGGGCAGTTGATGAATGACGAGAAAACCTGGGAGATCCAGACCAACGATCAGCTTCACAAAGCCAGGGACTATCGGAATCTGATCGTGAGCTACCGGTCCGGCGCCGCGGTGAAGCTGACGGATGTCGCCTACGTCCATGATTCCGTGGAAGATATGCGCACCTTCGGAATCGTCAACGGCAAACCGGCCGTCAGTGTTCTGATCTACCGCCAGCCGGACGCCAATATCATCAAAACCGTCGATCGCATCCGGGAGCTGATCCCGCAGCTGACAGCCGCCATGCCGGGGGGGATTGAACTGGCCGTCACTCAGGACCGGACGCCTTCGATCCGCGGCTCGCTTCGGGAAGTGGAACAGGCGCTGGTGATCTCTCTGCTGCTCGTCATCCTGGTTGTATTTATTTTCCTCAGGGATTTCCGGTCCACGTTGATCCCCGGCGTGGCCGTAACGGTTTCCATCGTCGGGACCTTTGCCATCATGCACCTGCTGGGGTTCAGCCTCAACAACCTTTCCCTCATGGCGCTGACGATTTCAACCGGCTTTGTCGTGGACGACGCAATCGTCGTCCTTGAAAATGTAACGCGCTACATGGAAAAAGGGGCGACGGCCCTCGAAGCGGCCCTGCAAGGATCGCGGGAAATCGCTTTCACTGTTGTGTCCATGACGATCTCGCTTGTTGCCGTATTTATTCCCATCCTGTTGATGAAGGGGATCGTCGGACGACTCTTCCGCGAATTCGCAATCACCCTCTCGGTGGCCATCCTCATCTCGCTCGTAATGTCCCTGACCACGACACCCATGATGTGCGCAGCCCTTTTAAAATCGAAGACGGAGTCCGAAAACCCCAAAAAGAAAAGGCGCTTTTACGAGGCCGCAGCGCGGGCATTCGACCGGATGCACCACGCTTACGATTTGAGCCTTGGTTTTGCCTTGCGCCATCCCCGGACGATGCTGTCTTTGACGCTCGCCATGGTCGTCCTCAGTATTACCCTTTTCATTTTTATCCCTAAAGGCTTTTTTCCGGAGCAGGATACAGGACGGATCGGCGCCATTATTCACGCAGACCAGACAACCTCTTTTCAGACCATGCGCAGAAAGCTGACCATTATCACGGAGATCGTCAGGAAAGATCCTGATGTCACTTCGGTATCAGCCTACACGGGGGGCGGCACGGGCACAAACCAAGGAAGGATGAACATTGCTCTTACGCCCCCCGAATCACGAGCATCATCCGTCCAGGATGTGATTGCGCGGCTGCGCCGGCAACTCTACATGGTCCCGGGAGCGCCGTCCTTTCTGCAGCCTGTTCAGGACCTCCGGATCGGGGGAAGATCGAGCGGCGCTCTTTATCAATATACGCTTCAGGGGGAAAACCTCGCGGAACTGAATGTGTGGGCCGCCAAGATGCGCAGACATATGGGCGGAATGAAGGAACTGACCGATGTGAACAGCGATCTTCAGGAGAAGGGGCTCCAGGTTTCGGTCGTTATCGACCGGGATGCGGCCGCCCGCTTCGGCATCCGGCCCGCCCTGATCGACGAGGCGCTCTATGACGCCTTCGGGCAGAGGCAGATTTCGATCAGCTACACGCTTCTGAATCAGTACCGCGTGGTGATGGAAGTCGAGCCGCGCTTCTTGCAGCACCCGGAGACGCTCCATCATGTTTACGTGACGCCCCCGAACGGCGAGGCCGTTCCGCTCGCCGCCTTTGCCCGGTTTGAAAACAAAACGACGTCTCTGACCGTCAATCATCAGAGTCAGCTCCCCTCGGTGACGATTTCGTTCAATCTGGAGCGCGGCGTCACCCTGGGGGAGGCCATTACCGTCGTAGAAACGGCCATGCGGGAGATGAACATGCCTCCCACGATCCGGGGCAGTTTTCAGGGAACCGCCAAGGCATTCAAGGAATCGCTTGCAAACCAGCCCCTGCTGATTCTGGCAGCCCTGATTGCCGTGTATATCGTTTTGGGAATTCTTTATGAAAGCTATATTCATCCGATTACAATTCTGTCCACTCTTCCCTCGGCGGGGGTGGGGGCGCTCCTGGCGCTTCTCATTTTTGGCGCCGAACTGAGTGTGATCGCGTTGATCGGGATTATCCTCCTCATCGGCCTCGTCAAAAAGAACGGAATCATGATGGTGGATTTTGCATTGGAAGCGGAACGCAAGGAGGGAAAAAGTCCTATGGATGCTATTTACCAGGCCTGTCTGTTAAGATTCCGGCCCATTATGATGACGACCATGGCCGCCATGCTCGGGGCGCTTCCCCTGGCGCTCGGCGCCGGAGTGGGGTCGGAAATCCGCCGCCCCCTGGGCATTTCCATTATCGGCGGGCTGATCGTGAGCCAGATGCTCACCTTATATACCACGCCGGTGATCTATCTGTACCTGGACCGATTCAGAGCCCGGTTTGAAAAAAAGAGACCTGGACTTACGATGCCCAAGCCGCTTCTTCTCATGATGGCGGCCGCGGTCATTGCCCCGTTCCTCCTGTCATCCTGCTCGGTGGGGCCGAATTATGCCAGGCCGGAAACCGACGTGCCGGCTGCCTTTAAGGAGATCAAGGGCTGGAAACAGGCCCAGCCGCAAGACGACACCGCCCGGGGAAAATGGTGGGAAATGTTCAACGATCCCGTCCTGAATGGGCTTGTGGAACAGGTTAATGTTTCCAACCAGTCTATCGCCCTTGCGGAGACACAATACCGCCAGGCCATGGCGCAAATTCAACTGGCCAGATCAAAATATTTTCCCGTCGTAGGCGCAGATACCGCCTACCAGCGGTCTCGCGGACCCTCAACAGGGCGTGACATCGCCAATGTCCATCAGCTGTCGCTTGGCGCTTCATGGGAATTGGATATCTGGGGAAAAGTGCGGCGCCAGGTGGAGGCGGGCCATGCTTCCACGCAGGCCTCATTTGCTGACCTCCAGGCCATGCGGTTGTCCATGCAGACGGAACTGGCGCTCAACTATTACCAGTTGCGAATGATTGATGAACAGAAAAAAAATCTTGACGAGGCGGTCGCAGCCTACGAAAAAGCGCTGAAGCTGACGGAAAACCGATACAATGCGGGCGTCGCGGCAAAAGCAGACACTGTTCAGGCCCGGATGCAACTGAAATCGGTAGAGGCTCAAGCGATGGACCTCGGTATTTATCGCGCTCAGCTGGAACATGCCATTGCAATTCTGACGGGGAAGCCGCCCGCAGACCTTACACTGCCGCCCGCTGAATTCCAATGGCCGCCTATCAAGATACCGGTGAGCCTTCCCTCCGACTTGCTGGAGCGCCGGCCGGATATCGCCTCGGCAGAAAGAAAAATGGCGGCAGCCAACGCCCAGATCGGGGTGGCCAAGGCGGCCTACTATCCTTCGATCACGCTTTCAGGATCGCTGGGTTATCAAGGCGTAGAACTGGCCAACCTGTTTACATCGCCTCATTTTTTCTGGGCCATAGGCCCTTTGGTCGCGGCTGCGACAATATTTGATGGCGGAGCGCGTCAGGCAAAGACCGACCAGGCCCAGGCGGCATATGACGGCACGGTGGCCTATTACAGACAGACCGTGCTCACGGCTTTCCAGAGCGTGGAAGACAATCTGGCCGCGCTGCGGATTCTGGAGGAAGAAGCCCGGGTGCAACAGGAGGCCGTCCAAGCCGCGCGCGAGTCCGTCCAGCTCACAACCAACCAGTATCGAGCCGGTATTGTCAGCTACCTGAGCGTGGTCGTCGCCCAGACATTTGCCTTGTCTAATGAAAGGACAGCCATCAGCATCAACGGCCAGCGTATGAGAGCGGCCGCTTTGCTGATAAAAGCGCTAGGTGGCGGGTGGTCGGCAGACACTCAAAAAAGCATCCAGACGAAAGGCGCCAAACCCGCAACAAGGGATCAATAAAAATTGAGATTCTCTTTGGGAAACAACGATAGAAAATCCTGCGGCGGCACAACCGATACGGTCATCTTTTCCAGAATCGTTACAAATCTATTTTGTGCCAGGAGGACGCTTGAGGAAGAAATGGGGTCAGAAAGCAGTGCGGAACACAACGTCCCCGATTATCAACCTCTCTTTCAATAAATAGAACGTCCCCCATTACACTCTAAGTATCGCTGGTCTGATCATGAATCATCTTTTAAATACAAATACTTATATTGTAAACTTAATTAGTTAAGGGCGTCCCCATTGATGCCCTTATGTAAAAACGAGAGCGAGGGAAGCTTGACGGCGTGCTGATTACAGAGATTGCCACGTCTCCCAAGGGGAGCCTCGCAACGACGACTCGCGCAAGCAGCATGACGTCAAGCCACGTCAGATAATACCGGCATTATCTGACATAACCTAAAGGTCACACGTGCCGGTGCAGCCCGAGGATGCAGACGCACCATTCGATTAAACACTGCTGTTTGTTATCCCAGAATAATCTGTAAGGCTTTTTTGAGGGCTTGCTGATCATCTTCGTGGAGTTGCCCCAGACTTTTTATGACAAGATTTTTTTCTACGGTTGTGAAGACGGGTTTTATGACGGACGGTTTAAGAAGACCGGCGGCTTTCCATTGGGTCAGTAATACTTCGCCGCACGCCATGCTTGATTTTACCTGACTGGTTATGGCCATGAGAATAATGTCGGGATGATAACGATGATAAGCCGCTGAGCTGACCACCACGGCAGGCCGTTTCTTAGTTGTTGTTTGATCGGTGAATGGAAAAGGTATCAGAACGATGTCGCCGAACTCATAGCCGGTCATATGCGGCATCCTCCGGATTATCCCACACAGCAGAAAAAGCATTTTCGGATAGCTTTGCCGCTTCCCGGATCAGCCGCCGGTCTTCATCTGCAAGCCTCAGAAAATCGACAAAATCCTCTACCTCATGAACTCTATCCGGGGGCAACACCCGAAGTTTTTCCAGGAGAGTAAGTTCCTGGTGGCTAATGTTTTCCGTGGTTTGTGCAGTGTTCATAGAATACCTCTCTTAAGATACTTGTCCTTGTCCTGCGTAAGCTTTTTTGGCTTTGGCGTCTCTCAGCAGGCTATCGGGGACCAATGGGACCAATGGGGACGCCCTTAAGTAATTAAGTAACTACTCAAAGGGTGGCTGATTTGCATCAGAACAGCCGGCCGTTTTCACCCGGAACAGCCGGCCGATTTCATCGGAATGTGCACCGTGCTTCTAATCTACTTCGAAATTTGATTTCTTTATACTTGGTTTCAATCGATTTTATCATTCTATTATCCTAACGACGGAGCTCACGGGGAGGCGCGCTTGCGCGCCGATCCCGTGCAGCGCATTGTTATGCAATTTTAAATTTTCAATTCTTCTCCGATTCTTTCCGCAAGAAATATCTTTAACAAAGACTGATATGGAACATCTTTTTTATTTGCAAGAAGCTTAAGCTCTTCAATCATTGATTCAGGGAGACGAAGTGAAATTGATTTTACCGAAGGTTTAAGATTTGATAACATAACTTTTTTTGCTTTTTTCCAATTCATATATTCTGTTGAATCATGTGTTGCCCAAAAAGTTCTTTCTTCATCTTCACTTTTGAATTTTGGTATTTTCTTTATGGAGCTCATATTCTTTCCTTTCTTTTCGATTCATATCTCTGGCAGAAATTACACGGATTTTTTTATTTCTTAAAGTAAAAGCGATAAATAAATATTTTATCCCATCAGTATAGCCAAGTGCATAGTAGCGTTTCTCTGTGGCAGAGTGATCTATATCGTCAAAAATTATTAAAGGGATATTAAAAAATGTCTGCTCACATTCGGAAGGAGAAACATGGTGTTTAATCCAAATTTTATTAGAATTATGTTCATCCCATTCAAAACCTGTACACTTTAACAGGATATCTAATTTGTCTTTTTCTTCTGTCATAAATTAAGCATATATACATCATATACAGTTGTCAAGATTTAAATTGAGTATTTTGGCATAACGTAGAGCTGAGCCGGAGCTGCCCAAGGGGGGCAATGGGGACGCCCTTAAGTAATTAAGTTGTTGGAAATATGAGGGACAGAGTGAACCTAAAATACTAAGTTTCTCGTAATTGAGCGAGAATGACGGGAAGCAGAGCTTCAAGAACAAGGCCGTTCCCAAGCTGGAGATTGGGAACGAGTAAATAAGCTGGAGATTGGGAACGAGCAAAATATCAAATTCAGCGAACTCCTGCCTGTCGGAAAAAACTGAGTTTTTTTCTTGTCAGTTTCAGCTTTAAAACCTTGAAACATCAGAACAGTTTTGATACGCTTCGCGGCACAAATTTGTCGCATACACAAATTTGTGCCTCAACTGTTTGAATAGAAAGGACGATTCTCATGCTTTTTTCCCAACGTGTCTTTTGCGGGCAAGTGACTGCCGATGATGTCGGACGCAGGGTGCTGCTTTGCGGCTGGGTGGATGCCTTCCGGGATCACGGCGGCCTGCTGTTTATCCATCTGCGTGACCGCAGCGGCATTATGCAGATAATGTTCAGCCCCGAAGTCTTGGCAGCAGACGTCTGCCAGAAGGCGGGCGCGCTGCGCGCCGAATATTGCATCGCGGTTTCGGGCGAAGTCAAAAAGCGGCTCGATGGCGCGGAAAATCCAAACATCGAAACAGGAAATATTGAAGTGATGGTCACGGAGTTGACTGTGCTTTCCGAATCGGACGCTCTGCCTTTTGCCGTTTCCGACAAAGCCATGGTCGCAGGCGCGGCTACCGCGGGTGCAGATAACGTGGCTGAGGACTTAAGGCTCCAGTACCGGTATCTGGATATCCGTCGTCCGCAGATGCGGGACAATCTCATGGCCCGGCACCGCATATTTCAATGCGTCCGAGAGTTTCTCGACTCCAGGGGCTTTCTGGAAATCGAAACGCCGGTATTGACGGCAAGCACACCCGAAGGCGCACGCGATTACCTGGTGCCCAGCCGCGTCCATCCGCAGAATTTTTACGCTCTCCCCCAGTCGCCGCAGCTCTTCAAACAACTGCTCATGATCGGCGGCATGGAACGCTATTTTCAGCTGGCGCGCTGCTTCCGCGATGAAGATCTGCGTCCCAACCGGCAGCCGGAATTTACCCAGCTTGACATTGAAGCCTCTTTCATTGATGAAGAATTTCTCTATGACCTGATTGAAGAACTGACCGTCAAGATGTTCGCCGTCGGCGGCATTGCGCTTTCCCGGCCCTTCGCCCGCATGAGCTATGCGGAGGCGATGGACACGACCGGCTCCGACCGCCCCGATCTGCGCTTCGGCCTGCGTTTTGTCGATGTGACGGATGTGTTTTTGAAAACGAATTATTCGATCTTCCGCCAGATGATGCAGCGCGGCGGCTGCATCAAGGGCATCAACATAAAAGGCCAGTCCGAAAAGCTTAGTAAGAATGTCCTGCAAAATGAATATGCCAAGGAAATCGCGCCGTCATTCGGCGCCAAGGGCATGACCTGGATGCGCGCCGAAGGCGGAAAACTCGAATCCAATATCGTTCAGTTTTTCAGCAAACAGGAATTGGAATCGTTGCATAAAAAATTCGACGTGGCCGACGGGGATGTCCTGATTATGATCGCCGATCCCTCATACAGCATTGTCACGTCGGTACTCGGCCAATTGCGCCTGCATCTGGCGAATCGTTTGGGGCTCATTCCCGCCAATAGCTTTTATCCGGTCTGGGTCACGGAATTCCCGCTGTTTGAACCCACCGATGAAGGGGGTGTCACCTCCAGCCACCATCCGTTTACCGCACCGGACCGCATCGATTTCGATCCGAAAAATATTGAAGAACTGCTGACGCTGCGCTCACGAGCCTACGATCTGGTCATGAACGGCGAGGAACTGGGCGGCGGCAGCATCCGCATCAACGACCGCGATGTGCAACGCAAAATATTTGCCTCGCTGGGACTGACTGAAGAAGAGACCAAGGAAAAGTTCGGCTTTTTCCTGCGGGCTTTTGATTTCGGCGCACCGCCGCATGGCGGGCTGGCCCTTGGCATGGACCGCACCGTGTCGATGATTCTGCAAACCCCGTCTATCCGCGAGGTGATCGCTTTTCCCAAAAACCGCAGCGCCAGCTGTCCCCTGACCGGCGCGCCCTCTGCGGTGAAACGCGAGCAGCTGGCCGAATTGGGGCTGTTGAATCTGGGCGGCCAGGATGTTTTGCCCGGAACAGCCGAAAAGGAAAACCAGATCGATCATCTGTCCTGGGTGTCGCGCATCGGCATTACGGCAGAAGAGCGCCCCGGAATGGAGGAGATGCTTGTTCAGGCCGGAAAGCTGGCAGGGCTTGCCGCCGAAAAGGCGGGCAGCGAAGAGCCGATCTGCACGGTTGTCCCTGTCGCCAACCGCACGCGCCCGGGAACTGAAGAAAAACGCTCGGCCCTGTCACAAACAGGCAAGTTGCTCAAGAGCGCGCCTTCGGTTAAGGGCAATTACTTTAAAGTCGCCAGCATTCTGGAATAAAGGGAGAAATCTTCATGGATTCTATTTTTTTCTATCGCAATCCCGAAACCGCCGCCTCCGGCAGCGGTTCTTTGCAGGGGTTAAAAATTGCGATTCAACCCAACATCTCGGCGGCGGGCTGGCCGACAGACGCCGGTTCAAACGCGCTGATTAATTTTAAAGCGTTGGAAGACGCAACGCTTGTACAGCGGCTGCATCAAGCCGGGGCCTCTTTGTGCGGTTCAACCCGTATGAGTGAATTCGGGTTTGGTCTCACGGGCAGCAAGGCCGGTGAGGCGCTCAAAGGACAGGCTGCCGATGCAGAACTGGTTTTAGATTTGATGGGCGAAAGCCGTCTGGCCGCCTCGGCTGCTGCCGTTTGCGGTTTCAAACCCAGTTACGGCCTGGTGTCGCACTTCGGCATCATTGGTCTGATTCCGTCGATGGAATGCTGCGGACTTGTTTCCGGCAGTCTGAAAAACATTCAGGAGATTCTGAAGACCATCGCCGGTCCGGACGAACTGGATTTTTCACTCCCCGATGAAAAGGCCCCGGATTTTTCACCGCAAAAAATCGACCCGCAAAAAACAACCATCGGGGTCATTACGGAAGCGCCAAGCGCTTTACCCGAAGGCGAACAAACCAGGTTTCAAGCCTCGGTCGATGAACTCAAAAAAGCGGGCTTTCCCATCAAGGAAATGTCTCTGCCCGACTTTTCTCTTTTTTTGCTCGTCCATAAAATCATCGGCTCCGTGGAGGCCTCCTCCTCAACCGGACGTTATGATTCTGTCCGTTACGGCGAGCGCGCGCCCGGCGCCAAAAACTGGAACGACATGTATCTCTCTTCACGAAGCGCGGCCTTTGGCTCACTTTTGAAAAGCTATCTGCTTCAGGGCGCATTTTTCCAGTTTCAACGCTACAAAGCTTCTGAAGACGCCTGCCGCATCCGCGCGCGTCTGCTTGCGGACATGGAGAAGGTCACGTCGCAGGCGGACTTTCTGTTGTTTCCGGCTTCAAGCGGTTCCTCATCCGGCGAACCCGCACAGCTGGCCGATACGTACGAGCAATTCGCCTTGACGGCTTTTGCCAATGTCACCGGTCAGCCCGCATTGTATCTGCCGCCTCCGTCAGGCACGGCGCAATCAGGATTTCAACTGGCGGGGCCAAGACTCAGTGACGCGCGGCTACTCGCGTTGGGTGAACATATTTTGAAGACGCGCGAAGGAGGCAAACAGTAATGGAATTTGAAGCGGTCATCGGATTAGAAATCCATGTTGAACTCAATTGCAAAACGAAATTATTTTGCGACTGCCCCAACAATCCCGGCGACGAACCCAACGCCAATACCTGCCCGACCTGCCTGTGGTTTCCAGGCGCCATTCCCAGGTTGAGCCAGGACGCGCTGGAAAAAGCATCGCTTTTGTGTCTGGGCCTGGGTGCACAACTTCAGCCCCGAAGCGCCTTTGACCAAAAGGTTTATTACTATCCGGATTTGCCGAAAGGCTACCAGTTATCCCAGGCCCATCTCCCCCTTTCGCGCGGCGGCGCCATCGACATTACGGATGAGGACGGCAAATCCAAAAAACTGCGCATTCATCATATCCACATGGAAGAAGACGTCGCCAAGCTGATGCATGAAATGGAAGGACGCCTGCCAATCAGCCTGGTGGACTTCAACCGCGCAGGCTCTCCGCTGGTGGAAATCGTCACAGAACCGGATTTCCGCACGCCCTATCAGGCGATGGAATTTCTCAAGGCGCTGCGCACGCAGGTGCGTTACGTGGGATCTTCCGAGTGCAGCATGGAAAACGGCACGATGCGCGTCGATGCCAACATTTCCATACGTCCCAAGGGAACCAGCCAGATGAATACCAAAGTGGAAGTTAAAAACATGAATTCCATCCGTCATGTGGCCGATGCCATCTCATACGAAATTACCCGCCAGAGCACGGCTGTCCAGACAGGCGAAGCGGTTATTCTGCATACCCGCTTATGGGACCCGGACAAAAAAGTCACGTTGGCGATGCGCGGCAAGTTTGAAGGCCCCTGTGTTCCTGATCCCACCGTTCCGGTCATTGAATTATCGAAAGACTGGATCGAGAAGACGCGTTCGCGTCTTCCCGAAATGCCCGCCGCAAGGGCCGAACGCTTTATCACACAGCACGGACTGACCGGCGAGGAAGCCACTTTTTTGAGTTCCGACCCGGAAGTTGCAGCCTACTTTGAGGCGCTGATTGGACAAGGGACCGCACCGCGCACAGCCATGCACTGGCTCACCACGCAACTAATCCCGGCCGTCAAAGACCGCAAGCAGGAACTGAGCAGTTCCCCTGTAACCCCCGCGCGCTTTGCCGCGCTGCTGAAAATGCTTTCGCAGGATGAGATCAACGCCAACGCGGCAAGAGAGGTTCTGACGCATCTGTTTGACAGTGACGAATCCCCGGAAGAGATCATCAGCGCTAAAGGGTTTAAGCAGGTTTCTGATGTTACTGCCCTCGATGCGCTGATCGACAAGGTTTTAAGTGAACAACCAGCGGCGGTTGCCGATTTCCGCGCCGGCCAGGGCAAAGCCATGGGCTTTCTGATCGGCCAGGTGATGCAGGCTTCCGGCGGCAAGGCCAATCCGAAAATCATCCGAGAATTACTGGCCAAGAAATTAGGATAGATCAACCCTCCCGAAAATTGATTTATTTTGTGTTTTGTTATAGTAAAAACCACACGGGCAATTAAATAAAAACATTAAGGAATAGATGCTATGAATCAAAAAGTTACAGTAGTGGGAGCGGGCAATGTCGGGGCGACGGCAGCGCAAAGACTGGCGGAAAAAGAACTGGCCGATGTTGTGTTGATCGATATCATTGAGGGCGTGCCGCAGGGTAAGTCGCTGGATTTAGCCGAGGCTGCGCCGATTGAAAAACATGACGCGCATCTGAAAGGCGCAAACAGCTATGAGGCTTCGGCCAATTCCGACATTGTCATTATCACGGCGGGAATCCCCCGCAAACCGGGCATGAGCCGCGACGATCTTCTGGCGACCAACCGGGGCATTGTGAAAAACGTAACCGGGCAAGTCGCCAAATATTCACCCAACGCTATTTTGATCATTGTCAGCAATCCTCTCGACGCCATGTGTCATGTGGCGATGGAAGAAAGCGGTTTTCCCAAAAACCGGGTCATCGGCATGGCCGGTGTTCTGGATTCCGCGAGGTTCCGCACATTTATTTCGATGGAAATGAATGTTTCCGTGGAAAATGTCCACGCACTGGTGCTGGGAGGTCACGGCGACACCATGGTGCCGCTGCCGCGCTTCTCCACTGTGGCAGGCATTCCGATTACCGAATTGATGTCTCCCGAACGGATTGAGGCGCTGGCCACGCGCACCCGTAACGGCGGCGCGGAAATTGTCGGGCTTTTAAAAACAGGCAGCGCCTATTACGCGCCGGCCTCGGCGGCGGTCGAGATGGCGGAATCCATCCTGAAAGACAAAAGAAAAATTCTGCCCTGTGCCGCTTATCTGGAAGGTGAATACGGCATTTCCGGTTTGTTCGTCGGCGTGCCGGTAAAGCTGGGTAAAAATGGCATCGAGCAGATTATTTCTCTCCGGCTTACAGCGGATGAGAAAAAAGCATTGGACAAGTCCGCCGCGGCTGTGCAGGAACTGGTGGATGCGATGAAGGGAATGTTATGAAACGCAAGATCATCAAAATCGATGAAGAAAAATGCACCGGTTGTGGCTTGTGTGTGCCGGGCTGTCATGAAGAGGCGATAAAAATCATCGATGGTAAGGCCAGGCTGGTCAGCGATATTTTTTGTGACGGGTTGGGTGCATGCCTGGGCGAGTGTCCCGAAGGCGCGTTGACCATCGAAGAACGCGAGGCCGATCCGTTCGATGAAAAACTGGTTCAGGAAACCATCGCCCGCAAAAAGCCGGAAGATACTCCATCGCATCAGGGCAAATCAACTCCGCAAAATCTTAATGTTATGAGCCACGCAGGCGGTTGTCCCGGCTCGGCTCATGCCGTATTTGAACGCAAGGCGCAGGCTGTCCCCGGCAAAGCGCAGGCAGGCACGCAGTCTTCCGAACTGACCCACTGGCCGATTCAACTGCACCTGGTTAATCCCGCCGCCGACTTTTTCCGCGGCAAGGATGTCGTGCTGGCTGCGGACTGCGTGGCTTTTGCTTCAGGTGATTTTCATACCCGTTTTTTGAAAGGCAAGAGTCTGGCCATTGCCTGTCCCAAACTCGACGATGGGCAGGATGAATATATCGAAAAAATCCGCCGGATGGTGGATGAGGCCAAAATCAATACGCTGACCGTGATGATGATGCAGGTGCCCTGCTGCCGGGGTCTGATGCAGATCGCCCAGGCCGGTTTGCAAAAGGCGGCAAGAAAAGTGCCGCTAAAGGCCGTTGTCATCAGCACCCAGGGCGATGTGCTCTCTGAGGAATGGTTGTAGATCAAAGGTTAGCGGAGTCCGTATTTATATGCCATACGGATTGAAAACAAAACCGGTAGCAAGGTGGCGCTTTCCTACCGGTTTGTTTTTCTGCGAGACAGCGTCAGCAAGACACCGCCCAGTCCAAAGGTAATGGCTAATACTTTTATCAGCATCCCGATATGGAAGGGTATCCAGCCTAGAAGCCACAGCAAAATCAAGCCCACCACTGTCTCTTTAATCAGTGATTTTTTATATCCGTGGAAGATTCTGGTGAGAATAAAATTACCGAGGAGAGAACCAAACGCGATGAAACCGATGATAGCCGCCAAAAGCAGCGCTGTAAACGCCAGCGGTATTAGAAAGATGCCGATAATGGAAATGGCCAGCAGCATGAAGAAGGGCACAATCATCAGGGTCACCAGAAAACCCATTAAAAAAGATTTTAGCTTGTTGGTCTGAATGGCATTGGCAATAACGGCCAGCGATCGCGGGATCAGCAATGTCATGATCAGCGCGACAATCAGGATAATGGCGAAAAAGCACAGAGAAATAATATTTAAGATTAATGACCAGCCTTCCGATTCACCCCGCAGGGCGGAGGCAATAGATGATGACAGCGTGGATGAGTTGATCTCCGTAATATCACCATAGACCAGAGAGCCGCTGCCTCTGGCTATAACGCCACCTACCACGATCACTTTGCCCCGAACAACGGCTTTATTGGTCAGAACAACGGAACCGCCGACAGCCAGAACATTTTGTTCAACAAGCCCGTTCACCGTGATCTGTCCGCCAACAGCGACAATATTATCCACTTCCTGCCCTTCTGTTATGGTGACATCATGGCCTAATTTAAAAATATTTTTTGCTTCGACGGGGAGCGATAGAAACATTATAAATGCTATGGTGACGATGACAGTCAGTTTAAATTTCATTGATCAACCTTCACTTCCCCTGTTGCCGTTCGTCGGGCAATGAGTTTCTGCCGGGCATATGCAATAAAACCCGGCATGACGGAAATAAGAATAATGGCCACGATCACGACTGTAAAATTTGTTTTGACGGCTGGAATATTGCCGAAAAAAAAGCCGCCCAACAGGAAAATGCCAATCCACGCGATGCCGCCGGTGATATTATATAAGATGAATTTAGAATAACGCATAGCGCCGACACCGGCCACGAAAGGGGCAAAGGTACGGATAAACGGCATGAAACGGGCGATAATGATCGTTTTCCCACCATGCCTTTCATAAAACTCATGCGTTTTTACAAGATATTTTTTTTTGAAAAAACGGCTGTCTTCATAATGAAAAACTTTCGGCCCGATATAATGGCCGATGGCGTAGTTGACGCTGTCTCCGGCAATGGCGGCAACGCAAAGTAAAATCAATAGCGCTTCAATATGCAGCGCCCCCAGCGCGGCCAGAGCGCCCAGAGCAAAAAGTAGCGAATCCCCCGGCAGAACCGGCGTTACCACCAGGCCGGTTTCGCAAAAAATAACAATAAATACAATAACATAAATCCAAACGCCAAAGCCCTCAACGATCCCCGGCAGGTATTTATCGAGGTGGATAAAAAAATCTACAAAATAGAGGATTATATCCATAAATATGTTATACTCGTTTCAGGCAGAAGAATATTAAAAATTATGCGAGACATCCTATATAAGGTTAATAGCGAGAGTGTCAATCTGAAAAAGATTATCCATAAGGAAAGGAGAAGACAAACATGAGAACAAAAAAAGATTACATCAAGGGGCTTACCAAGATGAAGCGTAATTTGTACTTCGACGGCCAGCTTATCGACCGCGACGACGAATTGCAGATGAGGTGTCTTAACACCATCGGCACCACTTACGACGAAGCGGAAAAACCGGAAAATCAGGATTTGCTTACTGCCATTTCCCATTTAACCGGAGAACGCATCAACCGCTTTACCCATATCCATCAAAACAAAGAAGACCTGCATCGCAAGCAGGATATGACGCGCATGCTCTGCCAGAAGGTTGGCGGTTGTATTCAGCGTTGTATGGGCATTGATGCCGCCAATTCCATTTATAATGTTTCCTTTGAAGCAGATAAGATGAATAACGGGGCAACGCAATATCACGAGAATTTCAAAAAATGGTTGACCCGATTCCAGACCGAAGACCTCATCGGCTGTTGTGCCCAAACGGACACAAAAGGCGACCGCATGCTGCGTCCTGCGGACCAGCCTAATCCAGGCTCTTATGTTTACATCAAGGAGCGCCTGAAGGACGGCATCGTTGTCGAAGGGTGCAAAGTGCACATTTCGGAGGCCTCCGTGGCGGACGAAGTTCTGGTTGTGCCCACCCGTGCCATGCGTCCCGAGGACAAGGACTATGCGTTGGCTTTTGCCGTTCCCGGCGACTGGGACGGTCTCAAACAGGTCGTGACCATCCACACCCTGCGGGAACGAGAACATTACCAGCGCGGTTTTATGCCGGGATCTACGGACTCTTATATGATTTTTGAAAATTGTTTTATTCCCTGGGAGCGGGTCTTTCTGGCTGGGGAATGGCAGCACGGCGGAGTCAATGCCCTTCTTTTTGCACTGTTTCACCGACATTCCTATTCCGGTTGCAAACCGGCTATCGGTGACGTTATCCTTGGCACGGCAGCTCTGGCTGCCGAAGCAAACAATATCCACAAGGAATCGCATGTCAGGGAAAAGCTGGCGGAAATCATCATGGTGACGGAGCTGGGCTACGCCGCTGGTTATACGGCATCCGATCTGGGCGGACCCCAGGTCTTCATGCCCGGCAAGGGCTTCGTGCCGTATGGTCCCGGTTCCTTCGTTCCCCATTCTATCTACTGCAATGTCGGCCGCTGCCTGTCTGGCGAGGCGGTCTTTCGAGAAGCGGAGATCCTCTGTGATATCTCCGGCGGCGTCACGGCTACCTTCCCCCACGAGAAAGATTTTATGAATCCCGTGACAGGCGATTCGCTGCTCAAATACACCAAACGCAATTCCAATATGCCCGCTGAAGATCAGGCACAGTTGTGGCGTTACCTCGGCGATGTTTTGTGTTCGGCGACGGGCGGTATCCGGAACATCGGCGCTTACAACGGCGGCGGTTCGCCGATTATGGAACAGATTGCCATTACCACACAATACGATATTGAATCGCGTAAGAAGCTGGTGAAATACATCGCCGGCATGAGCGGAGGAGATCGCGAAGCGCTGGCCAAAAACTTTATAAAGTAATAATTCACTCCCATCCCGGTGCGGCACGAAAACGCCACCCCGGGATTGAAATCAGGACGTAGGGAACGGTTTGAAACCGTTCCCTACCATTGTGAAGACCTATAAAAAATAAATATAGCGAACAAGTTATTGTTCATCAATGTCCCCACCATTGCAACAGCTCATGAATTTAACCCTCATATGGCCCGAGGAAACGCTCACCATTGAAGTGGATTAAGTGCGTTGGAGAATCGGCAACCCAGACCTCTGTTTCCCAGGAAATGTCGTTTAGATATTTCAGCATGGCGTGTCGATCAATAAAGGCCGTCACAAATACCAACCCCGCAGACGATCCGGAAAATAATTTCTTTAATTCCTGATGTCGCTTTGGGTCAACCGGTCCGTGACTGGTTACAGCTTCAATCAGAATCAGCCAGTTTTTCTTTACGTGATGCACAACCACATCGGGCATTTTGCCATGTTCTTCTATCGTAACGCCTAGCGCTGCCAGAGATTTTGCATCGTAAAATGACCATTTTAATTGGGTGTCGCCTACATAAATCATCCACCCACCGGGCGTAAATAGAGAGCAGAAATCTTCAACAATTTTTTTAACCAGAACATTCTGTCCACCGGGAGAAAGTTTTATCTCCTGCCCCTCTGCCAGCCTGATGGGCAAGCGCCGCATCTCCCGCTCTCGGTCATATAACTTCTTGAGGGTTTTCACTGTGCGCAGATATTTCTGTAGATTTTCCTCCCATTCCGGCTTCCCGAAACTTCTTAGCAACTTCAGAATGGACGGTTCAATCTGATAAACAGCTTTGGGACTATTGGTCGGTCTTGATGGTTTATCGGGATTGGCGACAATCAGCGCAGCTTGGAGAAACTGATGCACTGTTTGACGACGCACTGTTTCCCGGGTGTTTGGTGCATATTTCTTCCCATAGTATTCAAGAAAGAAATCCATCATAGGCGTAATGCCCATTAAAGGATTACTCGCATCCGCCCATCCAGTTTCCGGTTCAATGGCCAGTAAAGAAAGCAGTGTTAGCGCCGATCGGTCATTAAGTTGCTGTCTGGGCAACCCCAAGGCATTGAGTATATCCAAAGCGTCCTGTATTTTTTGGTCAGCCTTCTTCTTGTTTGCTTTTTTAGGCACAATCTCCGCACTCCTTCCGTATAATCTCATCAATAGTTTCCTGATCTGGCATTCGCTTCTGCACATGATTGCCAAATCTCATAAGTTGTCTTTCGCTTGGGTACGGTAATTTACGTAAGTCTGTAGCATTAACCTGAGTGTGTCCGCTAAACAACCGAAAGTACTGATCAACAGATGAGGAGTTAAGATATAGGGCAAGTCCTTTTGCCTGCTTCTCAGGCAATCCTTTGCCATCCCGGTGGAAGTAATTCAGATGATTTTCAAAACTGACAAACGAAGCATCAATTTTGGAAGGGTCATATACCGCTGCCATTACGCGCCGCTTCTGCTCTTTTGAAGAAAATCTTTTTATGAGGACGTAATAACCTTTTTCTACGAAGAGATCGGACGTTTCAGACAAAGCTACAATGGCATTTGGTTTCTTTCCTGATTCGAGAGGCCAACTGATAAAACCGTCTTGAAAATGACACGGATGTATGAGCGGTACGGTGCCTTTCTCCGGGGATTGACGCAAATGTTCCTTTGCCCTGAAATCCACAGTGCGTCCTGTGGAAACACTCAAATTCAGTTTGTCGAGGGTGAACTTAAAACACTGCATTTGCGCCGTGACGGAAATAGCTGTGTCATCAATACCGAGATGAATAAAAACATCCCGATCATTAGGATATACGACTTGGTCATAGGGTATGTTCAAAATACTGGCATGATTAAAATCATCGCTTTCTGATGCCGAAATGACGACCTGTTTCGGCTTTTCGATTTTACGAATAGCGGAATAAATAATATTCTCCTGAAGCACGTTGTCATCACCGAAAGCTTTATTTCGTGAATTGAACAAATGAATTTGCCTGAGACTCAACATATCCAAAAAGGCAACTCGGAACTTTTTAAAATAAGGCCCGTTACAGAAACTCCGGGGTGTAATCGCCACTATTTGTCCTCCCGGTTCCAGCAAGCGCATCGATAACCACACAAAGGCAGCGTAAAGGTTCGCCACTTCTAACCCCGCGGAATAAAGCATAGCTCTTATATTTGTCTCGCCATTGATTTTTTTGTAGGGCGGATTGAGGATGGCATAGGTGAAACGCCTTCCCGGAACAACAAAAAGAGATTCTTCCGTTTCAGATATTGCGGAAGCAATAAAATCATCTTCTTTTATGGTTCCATTGAAACTGACATTATGGGATGCACAAAGGATTGCGCAACGATCCATGGTTTCCTGAAGATGCGGTAAAATAACTCTGTCAGTTTCGTATGCAACGATTTCTATCGAAGACGGTCGCTTTTCTTGCGATAGCAACTTGTCCACGCAGGCTGCAAAAAGAACACCCGCACCAGCGCCAGGATCGAGAATCCTGACTTCTTTTGTTCTGGTTTCAAACAACGACGACATGAAATCAGCGATGGAAGCGGGAGTGAGGAATTGACCAATCTGAGAGCGGTCAATCCTGTTCGTTGAGGCGTTGAACGATTGATGAACATAATCTAACATATTTAAAGATTCAAGCGTCATATCGACTTCTTCTATTGTTTAAGGATCAATCAAATCTGAAACGCCCTGCTATCGTCTACTTTATTAATAATTTCTCTAAGGCCGGAAAAACTTTACTCAAATTTTCCGGCTGGGTACCGCCGGCTTGGGCCATGTCGGGGCGGCCGCCGCCTTTGCCGCCGACTATCGGGGCCAGTTCCTTGATGATGTTTCCTGCGTGATATTTTCCGGCCAGGTCTTTGGTTACCATGCACAAAAGCAGTGCCATCTCTCCGGCTTTGCTGCCTAAAAGAATAATACCAGATCCCATCTTGTCGCGCAGTTTGTCGCCGAAGTCGCGCAGTGTCTTGGCGTCGGCAATATTAACTTCCGCAGCAAGCACCTTCACACCGGCGATTTCCTTCACCTGGCTCATGAGATCACCGGAAGCATTGGCAGCGAGTTTCCCTTTGAGGGCTTCGATTTCTTTTTCCAGATCTCTTACATGCTTGAGTATTTTATCGGTACGGTCGTAAACTTCCAAGGCGCCGGCCTTAAACAGTCCCGCCGTTCGCTTTAATTCTGATTCAGCATTCTGCAGATATATGAGCGCTTCCTTGCCGGTGACGGCTTCAATTCGGCGCACGCCTGCGGCAATGGCTGATTCATGAACCACTTTGACCAGGCCGATATTGCCGGTGCGCTGCACATGCGTTCCGCCGCAAAGCTCCATGCTCATTTCACCCATCTTCACGATGCGAACCGTCGCGCCGTATTTTTCATCAAACACAGCCGTAGCGCCGGCTTTGAGCGCATCTTCGAGCGCACAGACTTCCGTCTGCACCTCCAGATTGCGGCGAATGATGTCGTTAGCAATGTCTTCCACCCGCTGCATTTCATCAGCGCTGATTTTGGAGAAATGGGTAAAGTCAAAACGCAGCCGTTCGGCATTGACAAGCGAGCCGGATTGTTTGATGTGATCGCCCAGCACTGCTTTGAGCGCGGCCTGCAAAATGTGTGTGCCGGAATGGTTGGCCGCAATGGCTTTTCGTCTTTCGTGATCGATCACCAGTCGCGCTGTCGCACCGATTTTTATCTCGCCGCTGCGGACAACACCTTTATGGATAATAAATTTATCGATGGGTTTTTTCGTGTCCTCAACCGTGAAATTGAAATTCTGACCTTCCAGATATCCTGTGTCGCCTGCTTGTCCGCCGGATTCTCCATAAAAAGGCGTGGCATCCAAAACGATCTCTGCCTGCTGGCCAACGCGTGTCGCATCCGCCGGCTTGCCTTCCACAAAAATAGCCGTCACCTTGGCCGCGTCTTTGCTGACGCTTTCGTAGCCGCAAAACTCCGTGACGATACCCGAGCTGGAAGACTTTAAATAGCATTCGGCGACAGCCTCTTCGCCGCTGCCTTTCCACGCGCCGCGCGCTCTGACCCGCTGCTGTTCCATTTCGGTTTCAAAGCCTTCGGTGTCGAGCGATATGTTGTCTTTTTTAACAATGTCCGCCGTCAAATCGGCGGGGAAGCCAAAGGTGTCATAAAGTTTAAAAATCAGCGCGCCGGGTAAAACAGACTTGCCCTCTTTTTTCAGCGCGACTGTTTCTTCCTGCAAAATACGCAGTCCTGCATCAAGTGTTTCCATGAAACGCTGCTCTTCGTTGAGAATGACTTTGGTAATGAAGGAGGATTTTTCCACCAGATCGGGGTAAACACCTTTCATCATATCAATGACGACCTGCGCGCTTTCGTTTAAAAATGGTTTGTTAATACCAATCATCTTTCCGTGACGCGCGGCACGGCGTAGAATTCTTCTCAGCACATAACCGCGTCCATCGTTTGCGGGCATAATGCCGTCGCCAATTAAAAATGCTATGGCACGGCTGTGATCGGCGATGACCCGGATAGAGACATCATTCTCGACATTTTTGCCGTAGGTCTTGCCGGATATTTTTTCTACAAAGCGGATAATGGGTGTAAACAGGTCGGTATCGTAATTGCTTTTGACGCCCTGAATGACGGCGGTGAGGCGTTCGAGCCCCATGCCGGTATCAATACTGGGCATGGCCAGCGGCCTTAATTTTCCTGTCTCATCGCGGTCGAATTGCGTGAAGACATTGTTCCATATTTCCAGATGCCGGTCGCAATCACAATGAATATCGCATTCGGGTCGCCCACAGCCCGTTCCTTCACCTTGGTCAAAAATAATTTCGGAGCACGGCCCGCAGGGGCCGGTCTCCCCCATCATCCAGAAATTGCTTTTTTCTCCCAGGCGGACAATACGATCTTTGGGTACCTTCATTTTATCATGCCAGATGGCAAAGGCTTCATCGTCATCCGTATAAATGGTTACCCAGAGTTTTTCTTTGGGCAGGTTGACCACGTCAATTAAGTATTCCCACGCCCAGGCAATGGCTTCTTCTTTGAAATAATCGCCAAAGGAAAAATTGCCGAGCATTTCAAAAAAGGTATGATGGCGTGCGGTGACGCCGACATTTTCCAGGTCGTTATGTTTGCCGCCGGCGCGCGCGCATTTCTGGCAAGTGACCGCCCGTGTGTAGCCGCGATTCTCCAGTCCTAAGAACGAATTTTTAAATTGCACCATGCCCGCATTGGTAAAAAGCAGCGTGGGATCATCCTTGGGAATCAGCGATGAACTACTCACTGTCGTATGCCCTTTGCTTTCAAAAAACTTTATGAAACTTTCCCGTATCGCGTCACCCGTCTTCACCATTGAACTCTTCCTCCGCTGCCTTTCCTATTTTGTTTAAAATCAAGCCCGGCGGGAAACCACGCCCCATCAGGCTTTGAAATATTCTCTGTTTCTCTTTGATATCAAAAGCAGCCGGTTTCTTTTTGGCTGCCCTCTTTTTAACTAAAACCGTTATGGCCTCTTCTTCCGACAGTTCGCACCGCGCCGCGGCGATAGCATCGTCAATCAAACGGGCCTGCACACCTTTTTCCTGCAAGCTGGCGATGATTTTCCGATTGCCCCAGAGCTTATTGACTGCCAGATTGCGCGCCCATTGAACCGCAAAAGACGCGTCATTGAGATACTTCAAATCGTGGAGCTTTTCCAGCGCTTCTTCAATAACAACTGCGGGAAAACCTTTTTCCCGCAGCTTTTTTCCCAGCTCTTTTTCCGAATGCGGCCGCAAGGACAAAAGGCGATATGCTTTTAGCCTGGCAGCCGCCAGATCTAAAGCTTTCACGCTATTCTTCCTGGTCTTTGGGTACAATACCCAGCTTGGCGCGGACCTCCGTTTCGATCTGCGCCATGATATCATGCTTTTCTTTCAAGAAAATGCGCGAATTATCCCTGCCCTGGCCTATTCTGTCACCCTTGTAGGAATACCAGGCGCCACTTTTCTCAATAATTCCGTTTTCCGCTGCCAGATCCAGCACATCGCCTTCGCGCGATATGCCTTCGCCGAAGATGATATCAAATTCCGCTTCTCTAAAAGGCGGGGCCAGTTTGTTTTTTACCACTTTCACTTTGGTTCGGAAACCGACCACTTCCTGACCGTTCTTAATCGAGGTCATTTTGCGGATATCGAGGCGTTGCGATGAATAGAATTTCAGAGCATTGCCGCCGGTGGTCGTTTCGGGATTGCCGAAAAAGACGCCAATTTTCATACGCAGCTGATTGATGAAGATCACAGTGGTTTTGGATTTGCTGATGCTACCGGTGAGTTTGCGCAATGCCTGTGACATGAGGCGTGCCTGCAACCCCATCTGCGCGTCGCCCATTTCGCCTTCGAGTTCCGCCTTGGGAACCAGCGCCGCCACGGAATCCACGACCAAAACATCCAACGCGCCGCTACGCACCAGTGTTTCGGCAATTTCCAGGGCCTGCTCGCCTGTGTCCGGCTGGGAAATCAGGAGCTCGTCGGTGTTCACGCCAATGTTTTTGGCATAAGTGACATCCAGCGCGTGCTCGGCATCGATGTAAGCCGCGATCCCATTCTTTTTTTGCGCTTCGGCTACAATGTGCAGCGCCAGCGTGGTTTTTCCACCGGATTCCGGTCCGTATATTTCGATCACCCGGCCGCGCGGAACACCAAACGTTCCCAGCGCGATATCCAGGCTCAGCGACCCGGTGGATATTGCCGGAACATCGGCTACACGCTCCGAGCTGCCCAGCTTCATAATCGATCCCTTACCGAACTGTCTTTCAATCTGCGTAATCGCCAAATCAACGGCTTTCGATCTGTCCATATCTGCACACATAATAGATGACCTCCTTCACCCTGTAATTTAAAATGCTATATACAACTGAACTTCTAAATAATTTTCTCTACCCTGTATGAACTTGACGAATTTACTTTTTTCTCAAGCTACAGTTCAATGACTACCTTGCAATGTAACGGAATAGTAATCAGGTATGGAGTCTCGTCCGGTATTCATCATCTTTTCTACCAAACTGTTACTTAATGAAATTGCCGCTTCTTCATCAATTTTTGCCAGATTAATTACTTCTTCCGCCTTGGCATCATCCATCATTTCAAATTGTTTTTGGCTTGGGCATAAGCCATCATTAAGATCACCCGGCTCAAACTTATCTAACTGATCTCCGTAACTCCTTTTATTGATTTTAATTATTTTCTGTCCGACATCACTTAATAAATATACAAACAACTTATCTACAACCTGTTGTCCGAACATGTTCGGATAATAAGAATGGAAGCATGTAAAGTTTATTGCTTTTGTGAAATTTCGTATTACTTTTACGCGCCCTCTATTAAATACACCTAACAAAATTGGGGCAGGTTTTCTTCTTTCAATACCATACCAAGGATTCCTTGCTTTTGTAAGATACCTTTCATGATAGCCTAGTTTCTCGCCCTCGTTTATGTATTTATGTATTTCTTGGCTTTCAGGATCTTGAACATCTAAACAATATACTGGTTTGTCGGCGTTATACAGCACATTAAAGTCAACATCCGTGAACACCGCTTTTCTTATCTGAGCACTTTTTGTGATACACTGACAAATATTATTGTTGCTCAACTTCCAATTTTCAATTTTTGACTTCGTTAGTGCAAAAAAATCGTTCGCGCCAGTAGCAATCCCCCTCGTAAACGTACCGTAAAGCGACAACTTACAGAAATCCTCCGGGGGTGCTTGTTCAGAAAATAATGATAATATAATTGGCGTCCATTTTTTATTGTATGGCAAATCCGAAGCCATGATTTCCTGCTGATAGAAATCACTGATATCAGATATTTCATACAATTCTTCATTGTTTTTGATATGAGTGATTTTCACGGATTCTTCTTTTCCATTATTTTTGCAAAGAAGAACACAGACTGTCGTCGTAGCATCTGGAAATATCTCTTTTTCATTTGCAAAAATTAAGATCTGCTTCAATAATTGGTTATCAAGTAGGCTTTTCTTGATTTCCTTCCCATAGCCGGTGTTAAAAAACTCGAAAGGCATAATAAACGCCAATTTGCCGTTAACGCGAAGTTCCTTTAAGGCTTTTACGAGGAACACAGAAGATATGTTTGAATACCCGATAAGTTTTTTCCCTATTTTCTCTTCAATTTTCGGTAGAACGGAATGACGGTTGAGAAATTTTTGAAATCTCATATACGGTGGATTGCAAACTATTCCATCAAATAAGCCAAGATCAGCTTCGAGATAGTCGCCATTGATAACTTGAAGGTTCGGACTATTTTCATCATGAGTGAAATAATCCATAATATTGCTATCAATTTCATAGCCAACAAAGTGTAAATCAGGCACTGAATTAATTTTTAATGCTTCATCATAAAATATACCCAAACCAAACGCCGGATCCAATATGGTTTTAGGATTATCTTTCATAATCCATTTCACCATAAGGTGTGCAACAGCCGGCGGCGTGAAAAATTGGCCGTAATCTTTTCTGCGACCTATTGGCGTTTCAGCTATGTACTTTGATTCATGCATTAATAATGTCTCTTATAAATATTTCTTCGTCAAGGTAACCTTTGCCACCCGCAAAGGTTACATAAAACAAAAGGCGTCCTCTGCCTAATTCCTTCATTGCGGATTTATGCTCAGGCATATCGATCTTGCCTAAAACTTCTTTTCCAATTTGTACGTTTATTTTAATCGTAGTTTTACCTTGATTTTTCGCGTCTCTCTCAATTGAGAAGTTATTGCCATCATTATTATCGTTGGAAACTAACGTCAAGATATCCTTAAAAGATATGACATATGCCTTGTCAAAAAACACCTGAAGATAGAAATGTTTAACGTTATAATTTTGTATCCATCTGTTGACGAGAGCAATATCTTCCATCTTTGGTGTAATGCTTAGATAATCACGTTTATGTAAAGTCTTTATATTTTCTTTCATCTCTTTTAATAACGCGGTTAAGTCTCGTAGTTCTTCAGTTAAAGACCACGATGGACATCGGAAATCTAATTCGCTGAAAGTATTATTCGTAGCGTTTGATATCAGGCTGATCCGGCCACTGATTTCCCGCTTCAATTTTTCCTGCAGACGGGACATGGCCAGTAAAATTTCTTCCGACGTCTCCATGGCCAGAAAGGCACGAATATTTTTTTCTGAACTGGTCATGATGAACTAACCTTTTTCCCGTAAATAGTTTTTGAGCATCATGAGCGCCGCCTCGGTAGAAACCTGCTTGTTTCTTTTGCGATCCCAGCGGAATGCGTGATGACGGCAAACGGTCTGATTCGCATCGGCGAGTGCCACATAAACCGTGCCGACAGGCTTTTCCGGACTTCCGCCGGTTGGCCCGGCAATGCCGGTGGAAGACAAACCCAGATCGGTTCCGGCCTGCCTCCGGACGCCCTCGGCCATCAGGCGCGCGGTTTCCTCGCTGACGGCTCCGTGCTTTGCAATAATTTCAGCGGGAACGCCCAACATGCTGATTTTGGCTGCGTTCGAGTAGGTCGTAAGCCCGCGTTCAAAATAGATGGAACTGCCTGATACATCGGTAAGACGATTGGCAATCAAGCCTCCCGTGCAGGATTCCGCCACGGCAATGGTCAGTTTCTTTTCCGTGAGCGCCGCTGCGATGATTTCTTCCAGCGTCTGCTCACCGTATGAAAAAATACAATCAAGCAGGCGCGCCGTCACTTCATTCTGCGCTTTTTGCAGATTCTTTTGCGCCTGTTCTCGAGCGTCGGAACGCGCAATCAGCACCAGATGATTTTCGGGAAAGACGGGATAAAAGCCGACGCTCACGCCCAAGGCATTGAAATTCACATCTGCCAGTCTTTCGTCCACCGCCGCCTCGGAAAGACCAAATGTTTTGATGGTCTGTTTGATCGTGTGCTCGACAGGTTGCGGAAAGTGCCGCCGCAAAATGGGAATAACGCCTTCCGGCAACATCCTGTGCGTTTCGGATGGAACGCCGGGAATGACAAAAACCAGCTTGTCCTGCACCGGCAGCGCAAATCCCGCAGCAGTACCTACTGGATTGGCGATGACTTCCGCGCCTTGCGGAAACACAGCCTGCTTGGCGTTATTCTCCACCCATCGTAAATTGTATTTTGTGAATTTGTCTTTTATGTCCTGCAAAACAGCTTCGTCGGTGAATAAGGGCAGGCCAAATGCCTGAGCAATTGCGGCAGTGGTAATATCGTCGGCCGTCGGCCCCAGGCCGCCGGTGCAGATTACGGCATCGGTGAAGGTCAGCAGATAGTGCAGGCGGCTTTTGATGGTGGCAAAATCATCGCCGACCGACATCATGGTTTCCACCTGCCAGCCCTGCAAGTTAATTTCCCGTGCGATAAACGACGAATTGGTATCGGCGGTCCGCCCGTTCATTAATTCGTTGCCGATAGTCAGGATACCAATCTTCATAAAACCCCTGTCAGCGTAAACAAAAGCAAAATTAACCCGGCGTAAATGCCTGCCCCGATATCATCGGCCACCACGCCCCAGCCTCCGGGTAAATTCTGGAGGCGCCCCAACGGAAAAGGCTTCCAGATATCAAAAATCCGAAAAAGAACAAACGCCAGGCAAAGATGCAGACCGGTAATAGCTACGGGCAGCATCGCAACCTGGAAACCTGCAATTTCATCAATCACAATCCGTTGGTCGTCTGCTTTCCCGTAAAGCGTCTCCGCTTGCCCCGCAACATAAATGGAGAGAACCGATATTGCAATCACAAAGAGCAGGCGAAAAGCCCAGGGCATGGGATAACAAATCAGGCAGATCAAAACGCCAACCAATGTACCCGCGGTTCCCGGTGCAACAGGTGACAGACCCGCGCCGAACCCCGTCGCCAATATTGTGATGAATTGATCTCTCCTCGCGGCCGTCACAGGAGTCCTTTCATAATGTTATTTATTATCAATAAGTTAGGTTTTGAAAACCTAGCTTCTTTTTTACCGGGTGTCAAACTATTTTAGATCAACTTAACCCGTTCCAGACAAAATTTGCCAAGCTTGCCGATAGAACGATCGTTCTATATCATACCGTTTTCAGGGATGTCAAGCAATCTTAATGGGTGGTCAGTTAAAAATTTGGCATGGTCACTATAATATGGTATGTAGCTGGCAAATAAAGGAATTTAAGAGAAAAATGACCATCCCTATCATATCCATTGTCGGCAAATCCAATACCGGCAAAACAACACTCCTGGAAAAACTTATCGCCGAGCTGGTCGGCAGGGGCTGGCGTGTTGCCACGATAAAGCATAACAAGCATGGTTTTAACATTGACCACGAAGGGAAAGACAGTTACCGCCATAAGAAAGCAGGCGCGCATATCACCGTTGTTTCATCACCGCATCAACTCGCACTCATCCAAGACGTGGATCATG
>CAYGNV010000003.1:0-34461 GCA_964351355.1 uncultured Smithella sp. | reverse complement strand
TGCAACTATCTAATATTATGCAGAATTATTTTTAAAATCATGAACTTGGGTTAAGATATTGCTTTTCGGCGGGCGGAGTATAGGGCATGGCAATCTTGTATGTCAAGAGGAAAAGGTAGGTAGGTACCGGCAACGTGGATATTACAATCGCCGGTTATCCACAGGCAAAAAAACTTGTCTCCGGAGACACTGTCAACACCGGAGATATTATTCGCACAAAAAGCAAATCGAAAACGGTTTGTGTGGTCCGGGGGAAGATTCCCCCGGCGCCACGAACAGCTTTTATTTCAGTTATTACGCTTTCCAGAGGCCATGGAGATTGCAGTATTCCCGCGCGGTAATATTTGCCGCCTCGATGGGGAAAATCGCTTCCGGCGCCTGACCCGGCGCAAGGAACTGGCGATACGTTTTGCCGTCCGCGATAACCTCGATCCATTCGATGTAATGCTTCTCTTCCATGGGGTGGGCGACGCTTCCGATCTTTACCTTGATGCCGCCTGCCACTTTTTCTATAACCGGCACGTGCTTTTCTTTGGCAGCATCCGTTGTGTTTTCCGTCATCAGTTTCATGGGCTGATCGCAACACACCAGCTTGCCCACACCGGCGTGAAGAATTTCCACGATATTCCCGCATACGTCACATTTATAGACTTCGTTTCTAACTGCCATGATCTACCTCCTTGGTTTTTATTTAAAGTTATCAATCCACTTTCTTAAACATCTTGCCTTTAGCGCCGCAGACCGGGCAGGTTTCGGGCGCTTCCTTTTCTGAAGTATAGCCGCAGACCGGACAGACATAATAGCCGTAAGATTCTTTTGCGCCATCCAGATGGTCAAGAGCATGCTGATAGAGCCGGGCATGAATTTTTTCCACTTCGTTGGCAAAATGAAACGACCGCTCCGCCTCTTTATTCCCTTCAGCCCTGGCTGCTTCAATCATTCCCGGATACATGCTCTTAAACTCGTGAGTTTCCCCGGCCACCGCCTCCTCGAGGTTTTCCTTCGTGGAGCGAATTCCTTTCAATGCCCGTAAATGGGCGTGGGCGTGTACGGTTTCGGCTTCCGCGGCCGCCCGAAACAATTTTGCCGCCTGAGCAAATCCTTCCTGATCGGCCTTAACGGCAAAAGCCAGATATTTTCGGTTAGCCTGTGATTCTCCGGCAAAAGCCTCTTTTAACGCATCCTCTATTTTATTATTCATCACGGTTATGCTAAAATCACGCCAGATCAAAACGGTCCAGGTTCATGACCTTGTTCCACACGGCAACAAAATCGTTTATGAACTTCTCCTGGGAGTCCTTACATCCGTAAACTTCCGCCAGGGCTCTAAGCTGGGAGTTCGAGCCGAAGATGAGATCAACGCGTGTGCCGGTCCACTTGAGCTTGCCCGTCTGGCGATCGCGCCCTTCAAACACATCCGCATCTTTCGAAGCCGCTTTCCACCCGGTGCCCATATCGAGCAGGTTCACAAAGAAGTCATTGGTGAGCGTCTCCGGACGATTGGTGAAGAGACCGTGCGGAGAGCCTCCGAAGTTGGTATTGAGCACGCGCATGCCGCCGACAAGCACCGTCATTTCGGGTGCGGTGAGAGTCAGCAGTTGGGCCTTGTCCACCAGCAACTCCTCAGCCGATACGGCATAAGGGGCCTTCTGGTAGTTGCGGAAGCCGTCGGCCTTCGGCTCGAGAACGGCGAAGGAGGCCGCGTCGGTTTGCTTCTGCGAGGCGTCCATGCGTCCCGGCGTGAAGGGAACCGTTATTTTGTAACCGGCGTTTTTCGCCGCCTGCTCGACGCCCGCGCAACCGCCCAGAACGATCATGTCCGCAAGTGATACCTTCTTATCGCCGGATTGCGCGCTGTTGAACGCTTTCCGGACGCGCTCCAGGGTTTTGAGCACTTTTGCCAGCCGGGCCGGTTCGTTGACCTCCCAATCCTTCTGCGGCGCCAGACGAATACGCGCGCCGTTTGCGCCGCCGCGCATGTCGGAGCCGCGGAAGGTGGAGGCCGACGCCCAAGCGGTTGAGACCAGCTCCGAGACAGACAAGCCGGAAGCCAGGATCTTGCCCTTGAGGGAGGCGATGTCCTGCTTGTTGATAAGCTTGTGATCGACGGCAGGGATGGGGTCTTGCCAGAGAAGTACTTCTTTCGGAACCTCCGCGCCGAGATAGCGAGAGCGGGGGCCCATATCGCGGTGGGTCAGCTTGAACCACGCGCGGGCGAAAGCGTCGGCGAATTGTTTGGGGTTTGCCAGGTAGCGCCGCGAGATCGGCTCGTAAATCGGGTCGAAGCGAAGCGAGAGATCCGCCGTGGTCATCATCGGGCGGCGCTTCTTTGCCGGATCGTGAGCGTCAACCACCATGTCCTCTTCAGCCACATCCTTGGCGAGCCACTGATTCGCGCCGGCCGGGCTCTTGACCAGTTCCCACTCGTATTTGAACAGCACCTTCAGATAGCCCATATCCCATTTTGTCGGATTCGGCTTCCAGGCGCCCTCAATGCCGCTCGATATCGTATCGCCGCCTTTGCCGCTGCCGAAGCTGCTCTTCCAGCCAATGCCCTGCTCTTCGAGGCCGGCGCCTTCCGGCTCGGGACCCACATGGGTCGCGGGGCCCGCGCCATGACACTTGCCGAAGGTGTGCCCACCGGCGACAAGCGCGACGGTCTCTTCGTCATTCATGGCCATGCGCCCGAAGGTTTGTCGGACGTCGCGGCCGGAGGCGACCGGATCCGGGGTGCCGTTCGGGCCTTCCGGGTTTACGTAGATCAGGCCCATCTGCACGGCGGCAAGCGGGTTTTCGAGATCGCGATTGCCGGAGTAGCGGTTGTCGCCCAGCCATTTGTCCTCAGAGCCCCAGTAGATGTCTTCTTCCGGCTCCCAGACGTCCTCACGCCCGCCGGCAAAGCCGAAGGTTTTGAAACCCATCGATTCCAATGCGCAGTTGCCGGCGAGAATCATCAGATCGGCCCAGGAGATTTTCTTGCCGTATTTCTGCTTGATCGGCCACAGCAGTCGGCGCGCTTTGTCGAGGTTCACGTTGTCGGGCCAGCTGTTCAGCGGCGCCAGGCGCTGGGAGCCTGAGCCCGCACCTCCGCGACCGTCGCCCATGCGGTAGGTTCCGGCGCTGTGCCACGCCATTCGGATGAAGAGCCCACCGTAATGACCCCAGTCGGCCGGCCACCAGTCCTGCGAATCAGTCATCAGCGCATAGAGGTCCTTCTTCAGGGCCACAAGGTCGAGTTTCTTGAATTCCCTGGCGTAGTTGAACGCCTCGTCCATCGGATTACTAAGCTTTGAGTGCTGATGAAGAATCTTGAGGTTCAACAGGTTCGGCCACCAGTCCCGGTTTGATGTGCCGCCGCCGGAAATGGGTTTGCTCATTCTGCCCGTTACCGGGCACTTGCTTTCTTCGGTCATGATCTTCCCTCCTTTTCTTCTATAGTCTGGAATAATTCCTAATTAAAAAAATCTAAACCTGCTTATCCTGTTTTATTCACCGTCCGCTTTATATGCCGCTTGGTTGCAGGACAAGAAGATTAGTCGGGTCGCCTGAGGCAGTCGCGGCAATACCCGTGGAATTCCATCCGGGAATCGGTTACGACAAAACCCGCTTTACGGGCGATGTCTTTGGGTTCAAGGGGCACAGGAATATCGTAATCACTAATGGTGCCGCACCGTTTGCAGATGAGGTTTATATGTTCAGATAAATCAACATCATAGCGGTTTTCCATCCGGTCAAATTCCAGTTGTTTAATCAGGCCGTTTTCGGAAAATTCCTTAAGCGTCGCGTAAACCGTGGACAGGCTGACGCTCTTGGCTTTCTTGCGGGCTTCGTTGTAGATCAACGTGACGCCGGGATGCCGATCACAATTTTCCACCAAGACGTCGATAATCGCTAGGCGCTGCGGTGTGATCTTGAGGCTTTTTTCCTTTAGCTGACCGATCAGGTCTTCTTTGTTGATCATTCTCATTTCGGAATCATTCCTATTTGTGGATATCTCTACAAGGCTTAGGACACGTTTGTCAAGCTGAAATATCTTTCCCCGGTGAATTCACCATGCCCTCATTATCGACAGAGGGAATGCAAGCCCTCTTGCAGAAGGTGGGAACTATCATCCAAAAACACGTCAGTGAGCCCCGCTTGCCGTTGATTCCGCATCCCAAATCATACGATGATCCCTTCGGGAGAAACTTTTCCATCGAGCGCCGCCATTTCCTCAGAATTAAGCAAATCCTCGCGAGACATTCCCATAACCCCGGCGGCTTCCATCAAGACGTGGGCCCAGGTGCAGCGGTTCACGAACAGCATTCCCGGGACGTTCAGGGTTCCGCCATGGTTGATGAACCCCATGGCCGCGGTCTTGCCTCTGCCGGTGTTGAGCGGCTGCAATGTTCCCAACAGCGGTTCCGGACGCGTGTGGGTGACGAATACGCGGGCGGACACCGTCTCAGGGTAGAGGTCGGCTTGCAAGGAAGTCGGTGCTGAATGCAAACCCTCTCTTTCATTTCGGGGAAAGCGAAATCTTCCGGGCTCCAGCATATAGACTACGGAGTGAGGCACCTTCCGTTCCACAAGGCGGACAGACGCTTTCAGGACTTCCTGCAACTGATAGGCGCCGATGGCTGTAAGGATCACGCGCTGACGCGCCGCCTCATGACCTGCCCAATCCAAACGATGAGCTCCCCGCTCTAAAAGCCGGGTTGCTTCATCAACAGTAAAGAGGTCGGGCGACGCGTCGATCTTCGGGACAACCAGCGTCCAGATCTGCCCGTGTGTCTGATAAATCCGGCGCATAACGACGGCGGCTGTGTTGTAATCAGGCACAAACATGACCCGCGACACGTCCGAAGGCTCGCCGAGCATCGCCTCGGCCATGGACGGGTCCTGATGGGATCGCTCATTTTTGGCGTTTTCCCAGGTATGGGAAGTAAGCACCAGCGGCACCGAAAGCCAGTCCTGTTTTCTGCCGGCCTCATTGCAGTGGTCAACGAAGATGACTTCCTGGCGGACAACACCGTGCATCTTTGTGCCAAAGGCCTCATAGGTATGGATAAAATTAATGCCGCCTTTGTTTGCCAAGGCAGCGGAGGCCACCGCCTCTTCGTTCAGGGCCGTGATAACAGCGCCATGGATATCCTCCGGTATGCCGGGTTCGGGGTCGGTCACACGGAACTTCAGCTTTTCCAGAGTCTGGATCATCCGGTTGGAGCGCATTTCATCGGGGTTGCCCACCCGGGCCCGAAGATGAGGATTGGCCTGAACCGCGGCCAGGAACATGGCATCTACCGCAAACATCGGGGACGTTCTGGTCAATTTTGACGGATCTCGCCGGTTTTCCGGCACAGGCCGGGAAACAAGAGGTGGAATCTCGCGCAAGTTTACCATTCGATTGACCAGGGCGTGGTCACGCTCCCTGGGCCTGCCGACTGCATCATGATTCTGGAATTTTACGACGGCATCTTTGAGCTCCCGCTGAGGCACCCACAATTTTCGTGCGCCCTCATTGAAATGCCGGGCTGCCGCTGTGTCGGTGCTGGGATTGGACATCAGGGGCAGATTGTGGGCAAGGTTGGTGCCTTCGCCGAAGAAACCGGCGCCTTTGGGTGCTACGGCGATACCATAAGGAAGCGCCAGAGGGTAATTACCGGCCCCGGACCGTATTGCCTCGGAAGCAGCCTCAAGACGGCGTTCCATCTCAAAGATAGCCCAGGCGAAAGCGGCCGGGTCTCTCCCGTCAAAGACGATAGGATCGAACCCGTTGAGCTTGAGATGCTCCACGAACCATTCAGTCCCGCCCTGCTGAGACATCGTTGTCTTCTGATCAATGCGCCGCCCGTTTTTGATCATGATCGGCGTCACAATACCGCAGTCTTCAGCCCGCCACCAGCGGGGCACCCAATCGCTTCCCCGTTGCTCCTCAAAAGCGCCGTCGCTGAGAAAGGCGACCAGCCGTTCTCCCGGAAGGGGCATATGCACATACTGAAGCTCCGTGAATCCGAGGTACCCGCCTTCAACAAGCCCGCCTGCCGTGTGGACATTCACGTGACTGCCCAGGGGCGAGTCCTGTCTGCCGTCCGCCCCTAACTTGTACGAGTAGAAGTCCCGGACGTAGCGCGCAAGCCCTTCATCGGTGAGGAAATAACGCTCAGCATGGGCCGGGGTCATATTATCGAGCAACAAATTTATAGAGTCGATTGCGGACGCGCAGTGTCCCTGCCCCATAACCCATGAGCGCGTAATGCCGTTGATGGCATTGACAAGCATATAGCCTGCATAGGCGGGGACCATATTGAGAGAACCGCCGGTGTGTCCGTCCGGGTTGGGCTTGAAGTCCTCGGGAATAAGCGCTCTCCCATCAAGATAGACATTCTTGGCATAGGTTTCATGAACCACCAGCCACATGGCAGCGCTCGCGACCCTGTCGGCCGCGTAAAGGAGCTCGAAAATCGGCACGCCGTCTCCCTGGACGCCGCGGGCAGCCAAACACTCCGCCATGGTAAATACCCTGACCTGTGTCTCTACACTGTGCTGGATAACGCCATACCCCGTGGCCCAGCGGTCGGCACCGGGATTTTTCTTGCGATAGAGCGCAACCCCTTCCTCGTTGAGAATCATTTCGACGGTATCTTGATGAGACATTGTTCCCTCCTTTTCATGTCTGACTCCTGCCCTTGCGGGAATGTTCATTATTGTGTGCCGCGCCATATGCATAAGCGGACATCGAGGGCGCGAACGGCTTATTTTTTGTCTTGCTTCGCGATCCAGCTCAAAGTTAAAAACGTGATGATGCACCCCAAAAACAATAACAACCAAAGCACCCGGGTCTCATGCGTGAAGGATATCTTGTCGAGCAACATCCACAAACTTCTAAAGATAAACACGCCCCCAATGATCAAAGTCATTTCTGCAAAAACTAACTTATTGATTTTCATGGAAACACCTGCCTTTCTGTTTTAATGGACACAACCACTCCATCGTCAGGGTGACGATTGTCATCATGATCACCATTTGATAGGCCCTTGACATCGATTACGGTTAAGCTTGTTACTTCGGCCTCAAACCGTTTGGCAAGATCTGCTGCGCGCCTAATCGCAATGCTCGTGTACGGCGTGCCGCCTAAGCCGAGAAGTATTCTTTTAATCATTTGGCTATCCGTTTTATGCAGGCTGAACTGCCCGTCTCTCCGCGCTCCTCCTGCGGAGCCATTTCTCAACACTAACCACAAAAGAAACAATGATGGATACTGCCAATATCCGGCCCCAAGCCTCAAAACTGATGGGTGCGCTGTGAAACATAAGGTTCATTGCCGGCAGATAGGTGAACATCGCCTGCAGGACCAACATAATCGCAACACCGCCGAACAGCAAGGGGTTTGAGAAAAAGCCCACACGGAACATAGACTGCGTAAGCGAGCGACAGTTAAAGAGATAGAAAATTTCAACAAGAACAAATACATTCACCGCTACAGTGCGCGCCTCTGTAACCGTGGCTCCCATCATCAGCTCCCACTTGAAAAGGCCGAATGCTCCTGCGAGCAATAGCAGCCCCACAATGAAGAGCCGCCAAATCAGCACCCCGGTGAGGATGGGCATCTTCGGGTCGCGCGGCGGCCGCGTCATTATGCCCGGTTCTTTGGGCTCGAAGGCGAGCATGAGTCCCAGCAGCACGGCGGTTGTCATGTTGATCCAGAGGATCTGCACAGGCAGTATGGGCAGGGTAGCGCCGGCAAATATCGCCGCTAAAATCACCAGACCCTCACCCAGATTGGTGGGCAGCGTCCAGACAATGAACTTGGTGAGATTATCGAAGATGCCCCGCCCTTCCTCCACAGCGGCTTCTATGGAAGCGAAGTTGTCGTCCGTCAGCACGATATCAGCCGCCTCTTTGGCCACATCCGTTCCGGTGATGCCCATGGCCACGCCGATGTCTGCCCTTTTCAGGGCCGGGGCGTCGTTTACACCGTCTCCGGTCATAGCCACCACGTTCCCTTTGGCCTGCAAGGCTTCAACCAGGCGAAGTTTTTGCTCCGGCGTCACCCTGGCGAAAACAGACGTCCGGTCGGCAACGTCGATCAACTCACTGTCGGAAATCGCCATCAAGACTTTCCCAGTGACGACGTTGGTTGGATCGTGCAGGCCGACCTGCTGCGCAATCGACGATGCCGTCAGGGCGTGATCGCCGGTTATCATCTTGACGCGAATGCCGGCGGTGTGACACTTCTGAACTGCGAGGATCGCCTCCTGTCGGGGCGGATCGATCATACCCTGGAGGCCGAGGAAGGTCATACCGGACGCCACATCAGGGTGGTTCAGCCCGGTTGTTCCTTGTTTGATTTCTCCTTTTGCAAAGGCGAGCAACCGTAATCCCCTGGCTGCCATTTCCGCCACCGCTCTTTGTATCCGTTCGGCATCGAGCGCAGCAGGGTGCCCCGCGCTATCAAGGGATAAAGCACATTTATCCAGGATAGTTTCCACAGAACCCTTAGCATAAACGATGCCGGGGGTATTCGTTCCTCCGTCATGCAGGGTGGCCATGTATTGGTGCTGCGATTCAAAAGGGATTGCATCGATGCGAGGCGATTCCCTGAGCAATGCGGCCATGTCCAGCCCTGCCTTGACCGCAGAAACCAGCAGCGCTCCTTCGGTGGGATCACCCTGTATTGCCCAGCGGCCCTCTTTCTCCAACAGCAAACTGTCGTTGCACAGTAAACCTGCTTTCAGACATTCCATCAGGACTGGGGAGCCGGAAGCATCCACCGCAACCCCTTGCTTGAGAATCCCGCCTGAAGGCGTGTAGCCTGCGCCGGTGACTTCAAATCGCTCGCCGCCTGCAAATATTTCCTGCACGGTCATCTGGTTCTCGGTCAATGTACCGGTCTTATCGGAGCAAATGACCGTTGTACTGCCGAGGGTTTCCACTGCGGTGAGTTTTCGGATGATGGCCCGCCTGCGCGCCATCCGCGCAACACCGATGGCCAGAGTAATAGTCATCGCAGCCGGCAGACCCTCAGGAATAGCGCCTACTGCCAGGGCCACGGCCGCCATAAACATATCGAAGGCGGATTGTCCCCGTATAAGGCCTACGGCAAAGGTGATTGTTGCAAGAGCCAGGATCGCATAGAGCAGGATATGGCTGAAGCGGGCAATCTTGCGGACCAGTGGGGTCTCCAAGGTCTCTGTTGACGAGATAAGCTCGGATATGCGCCCCACTTCCGTCGTGTCGCCAATGGTAACGACAATGCCGGCCCCCTGACCGTATGTGACCAGCGTTGACGCATATGCCATGTTTCGCCGGTCAGCCAGTCCCGTGTCATGATCGAGGACATCCGGTTTCTTGTCCACAGGAACCGACTCTCCAGTCAAAGCGGATTCATCCACCTGAAGATCCCTTATCTGAAACAGGCGCATATCTGCGGGCACTTTGTCGCCGGACTGCAAAAGGACGATGTCGCCTGGGACCACTTCCGCCGAGGAGATGCGACGTTTCTCGCCTGCGCGCAGTACCGTAGCCTCGGTTGTCATTGTCCTGGCCAAAGCTTCTATGGCCTTGACCGCCTTCGCCTCCTGGATAAATCCGATGAACGCATTGACCAGAACAACCCCGAAGATAACCCCGGTATCGACCCATTCCTGAAGAAAGGCCGTAACTGTTCCAGCCACAATCAGAATGTAGATCAGCGGCTGATGAAACTGGAGCAGAAAGCGTAACAGCGGCCCTTTTCCCTTTTTTCCGGTGATTACATTGGGACCGAACTCTTTTTGACGATTGTCGATCTCGAACAGTTCCAGCCCTTTTTCCTTATCACCGTCCAAGAGGTCAATTGCTTCAGCCGCCGACAGGTGATGCCAGTGCTTACCGATTAAAGTTTTCATTGTTTAAGCTCCATATCAATCATGCTACGTTTTAAATACTGTGAATAGACAGGTGGTCTGGGTTCTTAGGACATGGAACAGGGATTTATAAGTGGGAAGTTGCCCTGGGTTAAAGTTCATGCCGCAACCTGTTTCTGCGATTGTGTGCTGTACTGAAGTAAACCATATTCGGAGTCTTTTTGTCAAAACTATTATGCCATCTCTTTTCATTGTAGAACGAATTGCCAACTTTAAACTCTATTGCGGAATCTGGGATAATAATATAAAGAGCTGATCTTGATGGTAGTAAATGGTACAAGATGTTTGTTTTTCCTTGCGTTATGATTGCGGGTTCTATATGGTGGCAAGACGTTTTCTGTTCTAATAAAAAAAGTATTATTTGCATATGATTTCACCTCATATCCCTTTTCCCTGGAAGCCGTTTCTTATACGTGTTGTCGTTCCGACGATACTGACGATCATTCTTTTTATCTCCGGCATTTTGTTTATGATCATACCCGCGATCGAGAAAAACAGTCTCGAGCGAAAACGGGAAATGATCCGCGAGCTGACCAATGTTGCATGGAATATTCTTGCGAAACTTGAAAGCGATGAACACAACGGACTGCTGACGCGCGAACAGGCTCAACGTCAGGCCATTGAACAAATCAGCAATATGCACTACGGGCAGGGCGACAAAGGCTATTTCTGGATCAACGACATGACGCCGGCGATGATTCTGCATCCGTACCGCACCGACCTGTACAACAGAAATCTCAGCGATTATATTGACCATGACGGTAATCGCGTCTTTGTTGAAAATGTCAATATCGTGAAAAAACACGGCTCGGGATTTGTGCAGTATAGATGGCAGTCCTATGGTAATCAGAATCTCGTGCTGCACAAAATTTCCTATATCAAAGGTTTTGCGCCATGGGGATGGATCATTGGAACCGGCAGTTATATTGAAGACATTAAGGCGGATATTGCCCTGCTCACCGACAAAGTCATTCAAATTTCGCTGGTCATCCTTTTCATCATGACGCTGCTTCTGTGCAGCATTATCAGCATCAGCTTTCAAACACATCGACGGCAAAAGACAGTCGAAGCGGAATTAAGAAAAACGCGATCCAGCCTCGCCCTTTCTGAAAAGCTTGCTTCTTTAGGAAGGCTTTCGGCGATGGTCGCGCATGAAATCAATAATCCCCTGTCCGGCATTCTTTCCTACGCAAAACTTTCCACCAGGTACCTCGGGCAGGAAACAATCACATCTGAAACACTTGCATCCATCAGAGAAAACCTTTCTTTTATCGCAACCGAAGCGAAGCGGTGCGGCGACATTGTGAAGAACCTGCTTTTATTTGCCAAACGTTCAACCGGCGAGATTAAAGATGCTCATGTTAATGAAATTATTGATCTTAGTGCTAAAGTAATTGATCACAGCGCAAAAATGAAAAACATCGAACTGGTCTCCGAGCTGGATTGCGGCGATGATTATCTCCAGTGCGACGCAAGTGCGATCCAGCAGATAATGGTTGCGCTGATTGTCAATGCAATAGAAGCATCCCCCCAGGGCAGGAAAATAATTATCCGGACCGACTATCAGGATCAGGAAGTGGTTCAGATCAAAGTCATCGACAATGGCGCGGGCATACCTGAGGATGCGCTGCCGCATATTTTTGACCCATTCTTCTCAACGAAAGAATCAAACAAAAGTTTAGGGCTTGGCCTTTCATCCGTGTACGGCATCGTGCAGCATTATCGCGGGACAATCGATGTTGTGTCCAATGCCGGCAGCGGCACGGAGTTCACGGTTACGCTGCCCCGTGTTCAGAAAACGTTAGTCACCGGACAAATTGCAGACAGGAGTACCAGAGCATGAAACCTTCGGATATAGGCATACTGATTGTTGATGATGAGGCATCGGTGCGCGATGCGCTCGGCAAATGGTTCAAGTTTGACGGCTATCGCGTTGAAACAGCAGAGGACGCAAACGCCGCCTTGCAGAAACTTCAAAACAGCGCCTGGGACATTGTCCTTTTGGATATCAAAATGCCGGGCATCGATGGACTTGAGCTGCAGCGAAGAATCAAGCAGATTGATAAAAACATCATTACCATTATGATCACCGCCTTTGCTTCGGTTGACACCAGCATTCAGGCGCTCAAAGAAGGGGCGTTCGATTATATTATCAAACCGGTCGATCCGGATGATATGAGCCATCTGATCAGAAATGCCGTTGAGCAACGCAGGCTTTTGTCTGAAAACATGCAACTGCGATGTCAGATTGAGGAAATATCATTTTCCGACGATATTGTGGGAGAAAGCGCGGGGCTTAAAAAGGTCATGGAAAAAGTTGCCACCGTGGCGCAAACCGATTCCACGGTTATGATTCGCGGAGAAAGCGGGACCGGCAAAGAACTTATTGCCCGGTCGATTCACATTAACAGCAACCGCCGATATTTTCCCATCATTACCATCAACTGCGGAGCCTATGCCGAAGGGCTTCTGGAAAGCGAACTTTTCGGCCATGAGAAAGGCGCTTATACCGGGGCGCTCTACCGGCGGCGCGGAAAGCTGGAGATGGCGGACAAGGGCACCATCTTTCTTGATGAAATCGGCAACATCGGCATTAAGATGCAGATGGATCTCCTGCGTGTGATTGAAACAAAGCAGTTTACGCGCCTTGGCGGCGATCGGGTTGTCAATGTCGATTTTCGCATCGTCTGCGCAACAAACAAGGATCTTGAAAACGCCGTGCGTGATGGGAGCTTCCGGGAGGATTTATACTATCGCCTTAATGTTTTTTCCATCGTGCTTCCGCCGCTGCGCGACCGCAAATCAGATATTCCGATTCTTGCCCGGTATTTTGTAAAAAAATATGCCCAATCCATGAATAAAAACGTGACGAACCTTACCCCGGAAACCCTTGATCTGCTTGCCCGGTATGAATGGCCCGGGAATGTTCGTGAACTGCGTAATGTTATCGAACGGGCCATGGTTGGCGCGCACGGCAGCATCATTGAGCTCAAGGACCTGTCTTTCCCTTTTACGCCGGTTGCCGCAGTTGCATCCGGCGAAGACGTTTCGCTGGAAGATGTGGAGAAGGCGCACATTCAAAAAATTCTGGAGCGCACGGGCGGCAACATTGCTCAGGCGTCAAGCCTCCTCAAAATAAGCCGTCTGACCCTGTATAATAAAATAGAAAAATATCAGCTGAAAAAAATGTGATAACCGTGAATGTCTGATTATGGCCTATATCTACGTTGTGCCCATCCATGCGGCTTCTCGATTCTGGCGCGAACCCTTAGAATCGGGCATAGAGAAGGCATTCGGCATAGAAACCAGATTCGCCGGAAAATGGCCGATAGATCTTCCGAGAGCCTACGACAGAGCCCGAAATCAATACAATTCCTCTGAAATCCTTCTTCAGCTTATTGGCAATCCTCCCGCAAGCCCCGGCAAGATTCTCGGGGTCGCCGAGGTGGATCTGTTTATTCCCATTCTGACGTTTGTTTTCGGCGAGGCGCAACTGGACGGCATTAGCTCGGTTGTTTCGTCGCATCGGCTGGAAAACAAATTCTACGGACTGCCTGATAACCGGGCGCTTCTGGTGGATCGGCTGATTAAAGAATCCATTCATGAGCTGGGACATACATTCGGGCTCTTGCACTGCACAACCCCGGCGTGTGTGCTGAATTCTTCAACCTATGTAGAAGATATTGATCAAAAGTCAGATGAATTTTGTTCCCGGTGTATGCACGATCTGCGCCCTAGATTGCAGGATTTTCAGTCCGGGAAAGGGATTCGATAATCTGGTCAAACTGTTCCGAGGAAAGCCCATTGACAAAACAGGGCATCGGCTCACCGCCGTCCTGCAGCGTAGGGCCGAGCGCTGCGCTGTTTTCATTAAGCGTTGCCGCGCCCATGCGCGCGACGATCTGTTCTTTACCCTGATACCACGCAAGCGCTTTTTTGCCGAACAGGAGCGATCGCAAATCCTGCTCCAAGTTGTCCGGTTTAATGGTCGCCAGCCAACCCTTATCCCAGGGCGCACGGACAAGCAATTGAGGATTTTTTCTCAATTCCGGATTGACAGTTGCGACAGTGCCCGAAACAGGCGAGACGAGCTGCAGAATGTGTTTTGCCAGGATAACATGCGCAAAGCACTGTCCCTGTGTTACGATTTCTCCCTGTTGAGGAAGCACAACGGTTTTAATGTTGGCAACAAGTCTGGCAAGGATGCTGTCCATGCCGATACGCACCTCGTCAGGGTCTTCAACTTTTGCCCAGCAGTGGTTCTGGTGGTAGAACAGCGCATTGCTGGCCTGGGGTGCGGCTGCGCAGGTGATTACACCAACATCCACAGCGGCGGGTTGAACTGTCCGGCTTACCTGGACGTTCATTTCATTTCGCATGACCTGGTCAAACAGGCACTCCTCACACAGGTAATCGAGGGCGCACAGCTTATAGGAAATCAGGCCGGTAGTCATCCAGATACACTTTTTTTCTTCCGCAGGTATCATCTGATATTCTTGTTTTCTCATCGCCGTCCGCCCTGTCATTTTGTTGCCACGCATACCGTAATATTTTCCTTGGATGCCGCCCCCGCAGGCGTTGGCGGCATCCAAGGGGTTGATTGGTTTTATTTCTTCTTATCGTCTTCTTCTATTTTTTCACCACCGTCCGCCATGGTTAAACCAAGCTGTGGCTGGAAGATAGCGCCTTCTGGAACTGGAACTGCAACCGGCTCGGCCGTTTTGAGCGTGAGGGTAACCACGGTAGCGAGGATGAGTAGAATCGTGGCAATGATGAACGACGAGGTGAAGCTGCCGGTTGACGCGGTCAGCATCTGCTGCATTCTGCTCATGACAAAACCGCCAATGCCCCATGCCGTAAACAGAATGCCATAGTTCATGCCAAAGGATTTCAAACCCCAACGATCTTTGGTTAATGCCGGAAACAGCGACAGGTTTGCGCCGTAGTTAAAGCCGATAAATGTTGCCAAAAGAACAATCCACAGAGCGCTGGTTGTTGCGGAACCAACGAGGGAAATGGCTGCAATCATTAAAGCCGCCTGAAGGAGCAGAACGCCCACTAGCGTGGTTTTGCGACCGATTTTATCCGATACAATACCGGCCACAATGCGGCCGGCGGCATTGCCGATGGCAAGAATCACAACCGCTATGAAGGCTGAATCTCCCATGCTCTTCTTGGCCATGCCGCTGACGCTTCCAATAATCATCAGGCCAACGCCTGCTGCGATAAAATAAATGATCCAGAGCGTCCAGAAATAGTCTGATTTCATCATGACGGAGGGAGGGGCATCATTTTTCGGGGCGGAGGCTGCCGCCAATTGAGCTGCTGCACCGCCGGGCACATAACCTGCGGGAGGGTTGACCAAAAACAGGGAGAGTCCGCACACCACAACCACAAATAAACCGCCAAATATCATCATGGCCTGGTGGATGCCGTATGCCTTCAATAAATATTCTGCCAACGGCGCGCTCCAGACTGAAGCAAGACCAAAGCCGGCAACAACAAGACCAGCGATCAGGCCTGTTTTCGCGGCCGGAAACCACTTGAGAGCCGGTGGCGTGGCCGAAGAATAGCCAAAGCCGATTCCTGTGCCAACCATTAAACCAAACCCGAGGACCCAGTAGATATAGCTTGAGGTCTGAGAAATCAACAGAAGTCCCAATCCTACCATAATGCCGCCGAGAAATGCGGTGACTCTGGGGCCGAATTTATCCTGACACTTTCCGGCAAGAATCATGGAAAATGCAAAAGCAAGACAGCACACCGAATAGGGATCGTTCAGTTTTGCAAGATCCCAGTTAAATGCGCCTTCTCCGCCTGCGTTAATAGACTTTTCTATCGCGCCCTTAAAAATGCTCCATGCATAGAGAATTCCAAGCGCAAGATTAATTCCCGTTCCGGCAGAAGCAACCGTCCAGCCTTTGTTCTTAATTTCTTCCGACATACATTCCTCCTTCAGACCTTATTTTTGGTTGTGCTTTTTGCACATAAACCTGATTCAATTAATTACTTGCAAACATACTAATACAATAGGCATGCCAAAAATATTATTTTAAAATTATTGTGATATGTTTAGATATCTATTTGTAATTACTGCATTAATTTATAGCAAAAAAAGTTCTGATTTTTAACGCCAAAATATGTCCATGTTAATTTTATTAACACAAAAAAATGATATAATTCTTTGCAGTAATTTACTGAAGCAATTTAGGCAGGTTAGATGTTTGGAGTCATGTAATAAATATATACACTTTTCTGTAAGCTTTTTTTACAGTGGCAATAGATGCCAGGAGGATATAGGTAATCAAACCGGCCAGCATCTGGACCATCAGGCCGATATTGACGCCATGCTTCTGACCGGATGTTATCCGCCGATTTATGACCGTGCGCTGGACCCGGCAAACTGGTTTGCCGTCTATGTCACGGCCTATGTTGAACGCGACGTCCGGCAGATGCTCAAGATTCATGAACTGGAAACCTTCCAGCGTTTTGCGAGACTGTGCGCGGGCGAACCGGCCAGTTGCTCAACCTTTCCTCTTTGGCCACAGAATGCGGCATTACCCATAACACCGCCAAGGCATTGATCTATGGTGGAGATGATTCATACAGGCAAAAAGAAATAAAAGTAGTCGGCTGGAAAGATTGCGGAAAGCTGCTTAAATCCCTAATAGCTGCAATTCATCTCCAATGACAAACATCGACACAACGTCTCATCTTTTGCGGCCATAATTTCATTGACATGCGCGTTCGTTCTTCTTATACTCCGTGCCGTCATAAGTAAATTCTCATCAAATTTTGGACTGCCGCTATCAGGATCTGCCGCAAAGCTGAAGGTGAAGAAGTGAACATGGAAAATCTCTTTTTTGAAAAACCCATACTAAATTCCCCCTATGAATATCCCCAGCGTCATTGGGAACTCGATGCGCAGGGCCAGCCAACGCAACAGATCATCGAAAAGCGTCGCCGTGCCGAGTTTATTACGCCGATTCCCAAGCCCAAAAAACGTAAAACAGCAACAGTCCAGTCAAACATAGTATTTGACGAGGGAAAAGGCTTATCCACGCAGAAACAACGGTACGATCCCACACCCGTCATTAATGACCTGCGTTATCACGTGGACAAGTGGCGCAGTTTTTCTAATCCCAATGACTGGAAAGTAACGCCGGAAACCGCCCGATTGCTTAAGCATTGGCGACATCACCAGTTTAACACTCTCCGCCCTTTCTATTGTCAGATCGAAGCCGTGGAGACGGCCATCTGGCTGACCGAGGTTGCTCCCGGTGAAAAAGCAGGAAAAGCTTTTCTTGAACATCTGGCCAATGCCAATAATGACGCCAATCCCAACCTGATGCGTCTGGCGCTCAAACTTGCCACCGGAACAGGCAAGACCACGGTTATGGCCATGCTGATCATCTGGCAGACCGTTAATGCCGTGCGCCGTCCCAACAGCAAAAAATTTACACGTGGTTTTCTGGTCGTTACCCCCGGCATAACCATCAAAGACCGGCTGCGTGTTCTCCAACCCAACGATCCGGACAGCTACTATCGGAGCCGCGAGCTTGTGCCCGGCGATATGATGCGCGATCTGGAGCGGGCCAAGATTGTTGTCACCAATTATCACGCCTTCAAATTGCGTGACCGCATGGAGCTGTCCAGGGGCGGGCGATCGCTGCTTCAGGGCAGAGGCGGTGAAGAACTCAAAACGCTCGAAACCGAAGGGCAGATGATTCAGCGCGTCATGCCGGAACTGATGGGCATGAAAAACATTCTGGCAATGAACGACGAAGCGCACCATTGCTACCGGGAAAAACCCGAACAGGATGATGAAGAAGAGCTCAAAGGCGATGATCGAAAAGAAGCAGAAAAGAATAATGAAGCGGCGCGACTCTGGATAACCGGTCTTGAAATGATCAACCGCAAAATTGGCCTGACACAAGTCATCGATTTATCCGCCACGCCTTTTTTCTTGCGGGGTTCCGGTTATGCCGAAGGCACCCTGTTTCCATGGACAATGTGCGACTTTTCTTTAATGGACGCCATTGAATGCGGCATCGTCAAATTGCCGCGTGTTCCAGTTGCGGACAATATCCCCGGTATGGAAATGCCGATGTTTCGCAACCTCTGGGAGCATATCCGCAAGGATATGCCGAAGAAAGGCCGGGGCAAAAGCGCGGCGCTTGATCCTCTTAAACTTCCCACCCGGCTTCAGACCGCATTGGAAGCGCTCTATGGCCATTATGAAAAGACATACAACCTGTGGCAGGAAAACGGCATGAAATTGCCGCCCTGCTTTATTGTCGTCTGCAACAATACATCCACCTCCAAGCTGGTTTACGATTACATGTCCGGCTTTGAACATCCCGTTCGTGCTGATGGTGTTGCACCGCCGCCGTTTTTAGGTAAATTTGCCTTGTTTTCAAACTTTGATGAATACGGCAATCCTCTGGCCAGACCGCGCACATTGCTGATCGACAGTGAACAACTGGAATCCGGCGATGCCCTTGACGATAATTTCCGCGCGATGGCAAGCTTGGAAATCGAACGCTTTCGTCGGGAAATCATTGAACGCACCGGAGACCGCAGCCAGGCAGAGAACCTCACCGATCAGGATTTGCTTCGGGAAGTCATGAACACCGTCGGCAAGAAAGATAGACTTGGCGAGTCCATCCGCTGTGTCGTATCCGTATCCATGCTCACGGAAGGTTGGGACGCCAATACGGTCACGCATGTTTTGGGTGTCCGCGCTTTCGGCACCCAGCTTTTATGTGAACAGGTCATTGGCCGCGCCCTGCGCCGACAATCGTATGATCTTAATGATGATGGCCTGTTCAATGTCGAATATGCCGACGTGCTGGGCATACCGTTTGACTTTACCGCCAAACCGGTCATCGCTCCGCCGCAACCGCCCCGCGAAACCATCCGGGTCAAGGCTGTGCGTCCGGAGCGCGATCATCTGGAAATCCGCTTTCCCCGCGTGGCGGGCTATCGCGTCGATCTGCCGCAGGAAAAGCTGACCGCCGAATTTAACGCTGATTCGGTTCTGGATTTGACGCCCGATCTTGTCGGGCCGACCAATACCAGAAATCAAGGCATCATTGGCGAGATGGTTGACTTAACCCTTGTCCATACCGGTGATCTTCGCCGCTCCACGCTTTTGTTTCATCTCACCAAACGACTGCTGGAGAGCAAATGGCGCGACACGGGTGAAGATCCCAAGTATCATTTATTCGGTCAGTTGAAACGTATTACCAAGGATTGGCTTGACCATTGTCTGATTTGCAAAGGCGGCGCCTATCCCGCCCAGCTCATGTATCAGGACCTTGCCGATATGGCTTGCAATCGTATCACGGATGGCATCACCCGTTCACTGGAAGGAAAGAACCCCATTGTCGCCGTGCTGGATAGCTATAACCCGACCGGCTCCACCATGCATGTAAACTTCAACACCTCCAGAACCGACCGCTGGGAAACGGATGCACGGCGCTGTCAAGTCAACTGGGTGATTCTGGACAGCGACTGGGAGGCCGAATTCTGCCGCGTGGCGGAATCGCATCCGCAGGTAAAATCCTATGTCAAAAATCACAGCCTTGGATTGGAAGTGCCTTATAATTTCGGTTCGCAAAAGCGCCTCTATCTTCCCGACTTTATCGTTCGGGTGGATGATGGCCACGGCGAGAAAGACCTTCTGAACCAGATCGTGGAAATCAAAGGCTATCGCCGCGAGGACGCCAAGGAAAAGAAATCGACCATGGAAAACTACTGGATTCCCGGCGTCAACAACAACGGGCAATATGGCCGCTGGGCCTTTGCCGAATTGACGGAAGTCTATCAAATTGAATCTGATTTTAAAGCCAAGGTAGAAGAAGAGTTCAACAAGATGATTGAGAAGGCTATCAGATGAAGAAGGGAAAAATCATATACCTTCCCGCAGGCTTTTGGCGGGAACCCATAAAAGGGAAGAAATGCAATTGATTGAATCGGAAACTTTAGAACTGAAGAAATCCACCAGTGAATTGAAGGCGGGCATTGTTTCTCTGTCAGCCATGCTCAATAAGCATCAGCGCGGCGAGTTGTGGTTTGGGATCAAGAATGATGGAACCGCCGTTGGTCAGAATATCTCCGAGGCCAGTTTGAGGGAAGTCTCCCGGACAATCGGCGATCATATCGAACCCAAGATTTATCCTTCCGTTGAAAAAGTGACAATGGATGGCAAGCCTTGCATCCGGGTGCAGGTGGAAGGTAAAGAAACGCCTTATTACGCCTATGGACGGGCTTACAGCCGGGTGGGTGATGAGGACCGGCAGTTAAGCGCCAAGGAACTGGAAAATTTCATCCTGGAAAAAAACCGTGACCGCCTGCGCTGGGATACGGAAATCTGCCCCCAGGCAACACCGGATGATATCAGCAGCGCTAAACTGAAACGGTTTCTGAAATCCTGCGGGCTCAAATACGATACTCTTCAAAACGCCCTCGACAAACTCAACCTGATCAAGAAACATAAGATACGAAACGCGGCCGTTATCTGTTTTGGCAAAAGCCCCGAGAAATTCTTTGCCAATGCCAAATTGCGTTGCGCCACGTTTGGAACAGCAGACACAACCGTTACGCTGGACATGAAAGACATCACGGGCGATGTCTTTACGCTCATCGAGAAGGCCGAAGAGTATATTCTGGAGCATATCAATATCGGTATGCGTGTGGAAGGTCTGTTGCGTGTGGATGTTCCCGAGATTGACCGGGAAGCCTTTCGCGAGGCCATCATCAATGCTTTTTGTCATCGGGATTACCGCGAATACGATTCGGTTAACATTGCTGTCTTTAAGGATCGTCTGGAAATTCGCAACCCCGGCCTGCTTTATGGCGGACTGACCATTTCCGATATCCGGGAAAAGATGGTTTCGATGCGGCGCAATGAACTTCTGGCGGATCTCTTCCAGCGCCGGCATCTGATTGAGAAATGGGGCCGCGGCATCAAGCTGATTTTAGCGAAGGAGCCGGCGACGGAGTTCGAAGAGGTAGGCTCAATGCTGTTTGTGGCGCGATTCCGGAGGAAAGGATTGCAAAAGGGCATCACTGATAAAGTTGGTGTGATTTCGGAGAAAACGCCGGGGAAAATGTCGGGGAAAACGTCGGGGAAAACGTCGGGGAAAATATTGGATGAAATCCGCCGGAATCAGCGAATCACGATTCCGGAATTATCAGCGCTCATTGAGGTGACAGAGCGGACCATTGAGCGTAATATTCAAACGCTTCAAAGAATCGGCTGTTTGCGGCGCGTCGGCCCGGCCAAAGGCGGACATTGGGAAGTGATTGAATAGTGAATAGTAGATGGTGGATGGTGAAGCGTAAGGATGAAAGGGTTGGAACGTGAAACAAAAAAAGACAAATAATAAAACAATCGAAACGCTAACGCACGATGAAGCCAAGCGAAAAAACATTCCCACCGCCGAGTTTCAATCCGTGCTGCAAAAGGAAGCGCAAGACACACTGTCCGTAACCCTGCCGCGTGGCGCTGCCGGGCACGAAGAAGAAAAAGCAAACCGCAACCGCGATCTCGATCCGCAACTGGTCTGGCGCGGTAAGGATGAGCAGGACTGGTCTGACCTGGTGGTGAACGCGCCGCCTATTTATATTCAGGAAAAAGTCCATCCGAAAGTGCTGATTGACGACCTGCTGCGACAAACGGCCAGTAGTAATTCGCAAACGGCCGGTTATCAAAACGATCTTTTTGCCGATTTTAACGGCATCCCGACCGAAGCCGCCAAAACCGAGTTCTACCAGCACGACGCCAACTGGACCAACCGCATGATCCTGGGCGACAGCCTCCAAGTCATGGCCAGCCTGACCGAGCGCGAAGGTCTGCGCGGCAAGGTGCAGTGCATTTATTTCGACCCGCCTTACGGCATCAAGTTCAACTCCAACTTCCAGTGGTCCACCACCAGCCGCGATGTTAAAGATGGGAACACTGACCACATCACCCGCGAGCCGGAGCAGGTCAAAGCTTTCCGTGATACCTGGCGCGATGGAATTCATTCCTATCTGACGTATCTGCGCGACCGCCTGACCGTGGCACGGGATTTATTGACGGAAAGTGGTTCGATCTTTGTCCAGATTGGGGATGAGAACGTCCACCGCGTAAGGGCGTTGATGGATGAAGTGTTTGGGGACAGAAATCATGTGTCAGACATTATTTTCCAGAAGACTACGGGGGCAAGCAGTATTTCGGGGCATACCAGTTCGGTAGCCAGTGTCTATGACGTTGTTCTTTGGTTCGCAAAAGATGTTGAGAAACTTAAGTATCGCCAACCTTATCTTCCTAAAGAATTCGGAGAAGATGGTGCATCTCAATATGTTTGGATCTTTCAAGAAGGGACGAGAAGGCGAATCACGTCAGACGATGATATTGCGGAGCTTTTAAAAAAAGGTGGTCGTGTCATGTCCCTGCAAGACCTTACTTCCGCCTCAGGCGTTGATACAACACGTTATCCCATTGCCTTCGCGGGCATGGAACATCGTCCGGGCCGACGAGTCTGGCGTACTAGTGAAGAAGGAATGCGTCGGGTCATTAACGCTGGGCGTGTCGTCAAACAGGGCAATAACTTGTGGTTTCAATCTTTCATCCAGGATTTTGCGGCAAGACCTGTAAACAACATCTGGCAGGACTGCGTACATAGTTTTTTGTCTGATCGCACATACGTTGTGCAGACGTCACCGAAACTAGTTGAACGCTGCATTCTAATGTCCACTGACCCCGGCGATCTTGTCCTCGATCCTACCTGTGGCTCAGGCACGACCACATACGTTTCCGAGCAATGGGGACGCCGCTGGATCACCATCGACACGTCCCGCGTGGCGCTTGCCCTGGCCCGTGCTCGCATCATGGGCGCACGCTATCCTTATTATCTATTAGCCGATAGCCGTGACGGTCAAATCAAGGAAGCCGAAATAAGCCGCAAAGAGCCATCAACAGCGCCCATACGCGGCGACATCCGTCAGGGTTTTATCTATGAGCGCGTGCCACATATTACACTGAAGTCCATTGCCAACAATGCGGAGATCGATGTCATCTGGGAAAAGTGGCAGGAAAAGATGGAACCCATCCGCAAACAGCTAAATCAGGCTCTGGGGCGCGTTGCCCCCTCACCCCAACCCTCTACCCTGGAGGGCACGCGTCCCACGAGGGGAGAGGGAGAAAAAAGGGCATGGGAAGAATGGGAAATCCCCCGCTCTTTCTCAGACGTCATACCGGCGAATACCCTGAATGGCACGAGTGCCGGTAACCAGAAAACTGAAAAAGACAACTGGACCCCGGCGTTCGCCGGGGTGACGAAAGAAGCAGAAGCATTGCATGCCCAGTGGTGGCAATATCGCATCGAGCGTCAAAAGGAAATCGACGCCTCCATTGCCGCCAAGGCGGACGTTGAATATCTTTATGACAAGCCTTACGACGACAAAAAGAAAGTCCGCGTCGCCGGGCCATTCACCGTGGAGAGCCTTTTGCCTCACCGCGTTCTGACAGTTGATGAAAATGATGAATTAATCGACGGCATCGCGGATTCAGCGTTAGCCGACTATGGCGCGGTGCGCGACTTCACGCAGATCATTTTGGAAAACCTCAAAATTGCCGGTGTCCAGCAAGCTCACAAGGATGATAAAATCAACTTCACATCATTAACCCCGTGGCCAGGACACTATATCTGCGCCGAAGGCCGCTACCTGGAAGGTTCAAAAAAGATTCCCTCTCCCTCGATGGGAGAGGGTAAGGGTGAGGGTGAAGCTGCGGGGGCAGGCGTCGAGAAACGCGCCGCAATCTTCATCGGCCCTGAATTCGGAACCGTCTCCCGCCCCGATCTGGTTGCCGCCGCCCGCGAGGCAGGCGATGCCGACTTTGACGTGCTTATCACCTGCGCCTTTAATTACGACGCCCATTCCTCGGAGTTCAACAAACTGGGCCGCATCCCCGTCCTCAAAGCCCGCATGAATGCCGACCTGCATATGGCCGACGATCTGAAGAACACCGGCAAAGGCAACCTGTTTATCATCTTCGGCGAACCGGATATTGATGTTCTGGATGCTGAGAGTGGGCAGGTTCAAGTAAAAATTAACGGCGTTGATGTCTTCCACCCCAACACCGGCGAAGTCCGCAGCGACGGGGCCGATGGCATTGCCTGCTGGTTTATCGACACGGACTACAACGAAGAAAGCTTCTTCGTCCGCCAAGCCTATTTCCTGGGCGCAAACGACCCGTACAAAGCATTGAAGACCACCTTGAAGGCTGAGGTCAACGAAGAAGCCTGGGCAACATTAAACAGCGACATTTCCCGACCCTTCGACAAACCCAAATCCGGCCGCATCGCCGTAAAAGTCATCAATCATTTAGGTGATGAAGTCATGAAGGTGTTTAGGGTATAATAGGGCAACAAACAAGGAGGTATAGTTATGGCAAGTGCTGATCAGTTAAAAGCAATGCTTAAATCGCACATAGAGGGCGATGATCAAAGATTCTTTTCGGTTGCCATGCAAGTCGCTGCACAGGAAGCCAAGTTGGGACATGGGAAATTAGCCGAAGAATTGCGCTTTCTGATCGACGATGCCAAACGACGTCAAGGGGTCGGACAACCAACACCAATCAGTCGTCCGCGTGGTGAATTAGCCAATTTGTTGTCTGTTTCATATCCCAAGTCACGCTTAAACGATATGGTGCTGGATGCGTCATTGGAGCAACAGATTCAACGTATTATCAGAGAGCAAAAGCACGCTACCCGTATATTGGCACATGGCCTTTCACCTCGTCGCAAACTTCTGCTAATGGGACCTCCTGGCACAGGGAAGACTCTTACTGCCTCAGTGCTTGCCGGTGAACTGGGCATTCCCTTATTTCAAGTACGATTAGATGGATTAATCACTAAGTTCATGGGTGAAACCGCAGCCAAATTGCGCCAGATTTTTGATGCAACAGGACAAACACGTGGCATTTACTTTTTCGATGAATTCGATGCGATTGGTTCACAGCGTGGCCTGACTAATGATGTGGGAGAGATTCGTCGTGTGCTCAACAGTTTCTTGCAAATGATTGAACAAGATCAGTCACACAGCTTGATAATTGCCGCAACCAATCATGCGGACATTCTCGATCATGCTTTATTTCGTCGATTTGATGACGTTCTCAATTATACTTTGCCGGCTAATGTTCAAATAGCTACATTGTTACGTTCACGCTTACACCAATATTCAGTCAAAGGTATCTCTTGGAAGCGATTATCTGAATCGGCATCAGGCCTGAGCTACGCGGAAATAGCCAGAGTTGCCGAGGAAGTACTTAAAGAAGCACTCATACAGGATCGTGAGTCTGTCACAGAAATGGATATTCGCCAGGCACTTTTGGAGCGGCAGAATATTGCGGGTAAATTGAAGAATAAAATATAAAAAAGGAGTGCTTCCCTATTAATGCCCGACCAAACCGATAATAAGCAAAAACACTTTATACTGCAAGGCTATACCATAACTGAACGATTTGTCACGCCACGACTAAGAATTGAGAAACCAACAATTCAGGAAAGAGATCGTCTGCAGCATGGCAATAATTTGCTGGAGCAAATCAATTCTTTAAAGCCTGAATTTGAAAGTGCCCGCAATATCCAAAAGATTGCTGGATTTGAAGATGGTTTTGGTTTACCTGTGGAATTTGAAAGTTTTCCAGATATTACGTTAGCTTTCGAAAGCCTATCGCTGGAAAATTCAGGCATCGAGTTATTGAATGTACGCTTTGAAGAAGGCCGTACCTTCGCTACGGTTTTTGTGCCGGACGGAAAACTGACAAATTTTGAAAAGAAAATTACCTCCTATATTCAAGAAAAAAAAGATGCCCAAGGTCGATCACGCGATAATAAAGCGCTTATCAATACTATTCAAAGTATTCGTACTGCCACGCTCAAAGCGCTCTGGACAGATAATACAGAAGTTTTTCCTATAAACGATGATGAAGTTTTCTGGTGGGAGGCATGGCTTCCAGTGCGCAGTGACCGTTCTGCTACAGTTGGGAATTTTTGTAGATTGGCTGAGGCGCACGGTATCCATGTTGCGCCAGGTCGCCTTGATTTTCCAGAGCGGACAATATTGCTTATTTACACTTCAGCGTTCGCTATAAAACGGTCCATGATGGTGCTAAATAGTATCGCTGAACTCAGGCGTGCAAAAGAAACGGCTGATTTATTTGATGAATTACCTACCGAAGAGCAAACCGCCTGGATGAACGAATTACAGGGCCGTTGTCAATTTCCTGGGGCTGGCGAACAAGTGCCTTATGTCTGCCTTTTAGATACCGGAATCAATAATGGCAACCCATTGCTTGCACCTGTTCTAAACGATGCCGATTTGCATACTGTAGAGCCTGCATGGGGAACTAATGATGTTGCCGGACACGGAACTGCTATGGCAGGTCTTGCTATTTGGGGGGATTTGACGGATGTGCTTATTTCAAGAGATTTCATTGATATAAGACATCGCCTGGAGTCTGTTAAATTGTTGCCCTTTGATGGTAGTAATATCGGCGATTCTAAACATCATGGTTATTTGACTATCGAAGCGGTTGCACGTCCGGAAATAACCGATCCATACCGACAACGTGTGTTCGGTATGGCAGTGACCGCCAGGGATGGCAGAGATCGTGGCCGTCCCTCGGCATGGTCAGCTGCTCTTGACAGTCTGGCTGTGGATGCAGAAGGTTATGGAAAAACACCTCGACTGATGGTTGTATCAGCTGGCAATGTTGATGATTCTAATGCATGGATGGAATATCCAAATAGCAACAGTACGGATGGAATTCATGACCCTGCGCAAGCATGGAATGCTTTAACTGTGGGGGCCTATACTAATCTTACCAATATTACCGAACCGGACACAATCGCATATGAGGCAATTGCGCGAGAAGGTGGTCTAAGCCCATTCAGCTCAACATCAACTATATGGGAACCACATTGGCCATTGAAACCAGATGTATTATGCGAAGGTGGCAACGCCGCAAAAGATAATTCAAGTGCAGTAAGGACGTCCAGTTTAAGTCTTCTATCAACTTACCATATGCCGCATGTACGGTTATTTACAACCACTAATGCCACAAGCGCAGCAATGGCTCTTGCCGCCCGCATGGCAGCTCAATTAATGGCAGCATATCCGGAACAATGGCCAGAAACTATACGCGGTTTGATAGTGCACTCTGCGGAATGGACAGATGACATGCGAAAAATGTTTCTGCCAACTAATTCCACACCATTAAAGACTGATTATGCGCAGCTTGTTCGTCACTGCGGCATGGGTGTTCCAAGTTTAGAACGCGCTATTTGGAGCGTATCGAACTCACTTACAATGGTTGTTGAATCCTCCTTACATCCGTTCCAGCGTGAAGACGGCAAAGAGCCAACTATGAGAGATATGAATCTGCATCAACTTCCTTGGCCGTTGGCAGAACTTGAAGCGCTTGGCGAAGCGCAGGTCGAGATGCGTGTAACATTATCTTATTTTATAGAGCCCAATCCTTCAGCGAGGGGTGTTCGTTCAAGATATCGCTATGAGTCTCATGGGTTACGTTTTGATGTCAAACGCCAACATGAATCAGAAGATGATTTTCGTGCAAGAATCAATGCGGCAGCACGCAATGAGGAAGAGGGTACGCGTACCGGCGGGGATGATTTAAACTGGATAATTGGAAAACAAAATCGTCATAAAGGATCGATCCATTCAGATATTTGGAAGGGCAGTGCGGTTGATCTTGCCAGTCGTGGTGTTGTGGCAGTCTATCCGGCACTCGGCTGGTGGAAGACACGAAAACGTTTAGAAGGTTACAACAAAGCAGCACGTTACTCTTTGATTATCTCGATTCGCGCGCCAGGGGTTGACGTAGATCTTTATACGATTATAGCCAATATGATTTCTATTCCGGTACTTGTGGAGGTTTAATGAACTTCCTTATTGCCGATACATTTACCGACAGTTTATCCAAACTGGCAAACGAAGAGCAGAAAGCGGTCAAAACGACTGCCTTTGATCTTCAAGTAAACCCGGCCAGTCCGGGGATGAAGTTTCACAAACTGGAAAAGGCAAAAGACAAACGCTTCTGGTCTGTCCGTGTCAGCAGCGATTTGCGTTTGATTGTGCATAAAACGGAAAGCAGCCTGCTTTTATGTTATGTCGCTCATCATGACCATGCTTATCAATGGGCCGAATGTCGGAAGCTGGAAACGCACCCGCAGACCGGAGCGGCGCAATTGGTTGAGATTCGGGAAACCGTCAAAGAAGTGATCATCCCATCATACGCCGAAGCTCCAAAGTCGACAGTTTCAGAGAAGAAACCTTTATTTGCCAATTATTCCGATTTGGAACTGCTGAAATACGGTGTGCCGCCTGAATGGCTTGATGATGTGCGCAAAGCCAACGAAGATACAGTTCTGGAATTGGCCGACCATCTGCCTGGCGAAGCGGCGGAAGCTCTGTTGTGTCTGGCCACCGGAACGCTGCCGCAAATCATGCCGCCTGCTGCCGTTGGTTCTGACCCGTTCAAACATCCCGATGCCGAGCGCCGTTTTCGCACGATGCACAACATTGAAGAACTGGAATGCGCCTTCGAATACCCCTGGGAAAAATGGATTGTTTTTCTCCATCCGGCGCAACGGCAAATGGTGGAAAAAGATTATAGCGGCCCGGCGCGCGTGTCCGGTTCGGCAGGCACAGGCAAGACCATCGTCGCTCTTCATCGGGCCGTGTTTCTTGCGCGGTCAAATCCCGATGCCCGTGTGCTCTTAACCACTTTTTCAGATACTCTGGCCAATGCTCTGCGTTTGAGGATGAGACGCCTGATCAGCAATGCGCCTCGAATAGGTGAACGCCTGGAATGCGTAGCCCTCAATGAGATTGGATTGAGGCTTTATGAAGCAAACTATGGCCGGACACGCATTGCATCCGATGCGGAAATTGCCAAGATCATGAAAGAAGCCTCAAACGATGTTTCCGGTCATAAATTCCCGCTGTCTTTCTTAATTACGGAATGGAAAGATGTGGTGGATGCCTGGCAACTGAATTCTTGGGAAGAATACCGCGATGCCCGTCGCCTGGGACGAAAATCACGGCTACCGGAAAAGCAGCGTGTCATTCTCTGGTTAATATTTGAAAAAGTCCGCGCAAAGCTTCAAGCCGGTAATCTTTTGACCTATGCGGACATCTTCACCCGTCTGGCGGATCATTTTACCAAAAGCAAAAAACTGTCTTTTAATTATATTGTGGTGGACGAGGCGCAGGATATCAGCATTTCTCAACTGCGGTTTCTTGCCGCCTTGGGTTCCGGTCGTCCAAACAGCCTTTTCTTTGCCGGTGATCTTGGGCAGCGGATTTTCCAGCAGCCTTTTTCCTGGAAGGCGCTGGGTGTCGATATTCGAGGACGTTCCCGGACACTTAGGATTAATTATCGGACATCCCATCAAATCCGGATGCAGGCCGACAGACTTTTAGGCAAAGAAATAATGGATGTGGACGGCAACAAGGAAGAGCGTCGCGGTATTGTTTCCGTTTTTAACGGCCCGAAACCGGCGATTCTGGTTTGCGACTCGCAGGAGAAGGAAATAGATGCGGTCGCAAAATGGCTCTCAGATAGAATCAGTGAGGGCACACGACCGTATGAAATCGGTGTGTTTGTCCGCTCGGATACTCAACTGCCGCGAGCGAAAGCGGCACTGGAAAAATCGCAAGTTGCCTATCGGATTCTCGACGATACAGTCGAAACAGCCAGCGGACAAGTATCTATCAGCACGATGCATCTGGCCAAGGGGCTTGAGTTCCGGGCTGTTTGCGTGATGGCCTGTGACGATGAAGTGATCCCACTGCAAGGGCGCATCGAAACGGCGGGCGATGATGCCGATCTGGAAGAAGTCTATAACACAGAGCGGCACCTGCTCTATGTCGCCTGCACCCGCGCCCGCGATCAATTGCTGATCACCTGCGGCGACTCGCCATCTGAGTTTCTTGATGATCTAAGGATATGATGCTCTGAACATTACTTAACGGCAATGCCCGTGCCCGAAACTTAATTTCAGATTAATCATTTCAAATGCAAATCATCGAAAAATTTTATTCACCATGCTTGTTTCCTTGTTTTGTGATCATTATTTCATGTTCATTATTTCATTGACATACCATGTCGTTTTGAATAACCATTATATAAGAAGAAGCAATTAATTAACCACGTGGAGGAGGCTTGGATGATGAATGAATTATTTTCTCTCAAGGGGCGCACGGCACTCATAACGGGTGGTTCGCGCGGGATTGGCCGTATGATCGCAACGGGATTTCTCGAACAAGGCGCGCGTGTCTATATATCATCGCGCAAGGCTGATGCTTGCGATCAGACAGCCGCAGAACTCTCAGCCTTGGGTACGTGTATTTCTCTACCGGCCGATGTTTCTTCGGTAGAGGGAGTAAATGCCCTTGCCAGTAAATTTGTCTCGCGGGAAGAAAAGCTCGATATCCTTGTGAACAATGCGGGGGCTGCATGGGGGGAAGCTTTCGATGACCATTCCGAAAAAGGGTGGGATAAGGTCGTTGACCTTAATATGAAGACGCCGTTCTTTTTGAGCCAGGCCCTCATCAAGCAATTGCGAAAAGCGGCTGAAGACCAGCCGGCAAAAATCATCAATATTTCCTCGATTGATGGCGTCATTGTCAATCCTTTGGAGACTTATTCTTATGCCGCAAGTAAAGCAGGTCTGATCCATTTGACCCGGCGGATGGCTTTGCGCTTGATCAAAGACAATATCGTTGTTAGTGGAATCGCGCCAGGGGCATTTGCATCGGAAATGAACAAGCTTGCTCGTGACCAATCAGATATGGTCGCTGCAAGAATTCCAGCAAAACGCATCGGGCGCGATGAGGACATGGCCGGGGCGGCGATCTATCTGGCATCCCGAGCCGGAGACTATGTCGTAGGGATAACGATTGTCGTCGATGGCGGTGTCACGCTCAAGGCAGTCACATTGGAATCCTGACAACACAAACAAAGAAACAAAAGATCAACCCGTCGTGTCTGGGAAAATAGGTTGCCAGACTTACTCCGGAAAGGGAAAAAAAGGATGGACAGTCGTCTTGTAATGCAAAATCAGCCTGAACTTTTGTCTCCATATATTGTGGTTGGCTTCCGGGGCTGGCTGAATGCGGGCGAGGTTTCCACAGGCAGTATCGACTATTTGTGTCGCAAGCTACATGCGCGTAAATTTGCACATATAGAGTCACGTGACTTCCATATTTATCAGATTCCAAGCTCCAGTCCGGAGCAGAGCCTGCGGCCTCATGCCAGAATTGAAGAAGGGGTCATCAAGAGGCTCGACGTGGCGCAAAATGATTTCTTCTTCTGGAAGAGCGGCGCCGGCCACGACCTGATTCTCTTCTCCGGTGTTGAGCCGAATTTGCAGTGGCCCGAGTATGCCCAGGCCATCCTCGACTTGGCTCGTTGCTTCCAGGCCACCAGGATCTATATCTTGGGCGGCGTATTTGACCAGGTGCCTCACACCAGGGAAACAAGATTCTTTGCTGTCGTGAGTCATCCGCGATTGAAAGATGAGATCAAGACCTTTGCTCCTTTCCTCAATTATGAAGGGCCGTGCAGCTTCACGACTGTGCTGTTGTCTCTTGCCGGCGAGCAGGGAATTGAAGCCGCAGGAATCACAGCCAGGGTACCGCTATACATCCAGGATTATAGCGCCAAGACCTGCTACGACCTATTGAAGAACGTCCTCGCCCTTACCCGCCTGGATATCGACTTGAGTGACCTTAAGCAAGCAGGGGAGGGGCTGGTGGAGCGGATGGACAGAAATTTCAGCCAGAACCAGATAGCCATGGAGCAGCTCAAAAAGTTGGAGTTGATGTTTGATGCCTCACTTCTGGAAGAACCCAATCAGATTCTCAGTGAGGACTATAGCAAGCTCATGGAAGAGATGATCAAAATGAAACAGGAAGGCCGCAAACCTCATTGAGTTGGATTCGGGGGACATCATCCTCAATTTATGCTCCTCCCGCAAAAAGGAATTCTTATCAAAGAAAGCCATGTCCGGTAAGTAGCGCACAATAAAATAACAAAGGAAGAAAGAAGAGCCTATGTTGAATCCAAGAGAAATGCTCCGGCATTTTGCCGAAGACTGCACGGCCTGCGGTCTCTGCGTGGAAATCTGTCCTATTGTTGCAAACACAGAACTCCGGGGCGTTGATTCGGGAAAGATTATGGAAGAGATCCTCGATCTGTTCCGGTACGGGAAGATCGGGGATCTCGCCCGAACAAGGATCTATTCCTGCCTGTTCTGCAATACCTGCACCGCCATTTGCCCTCAGGGGCTTGCTCCCGGCCTCTGCTTCGGCTCCGGCAAGACGATTCTCCGGGAACTGGGAGACCCGATACCGAAAGGCGTGGCCACCATCCTCGGCTCAGGCAAAGAGCTGCTCGAAAGTGTGATCCCTTCATTCCGGGGACTTCTTGACAGACCAGACCGACTGATCACGAATGCCGTCGGGGAGGCGCCGAAATCGGTGAAAACGGTCCTTTATTCCAGTTGCTGGGGTTTAGTCGAGGGACGCGTGTTGGCTACAACCGTTAAAATAATGCAGCGTATAGATTCCGAAATCGGGGTCATGGGAGGTTTTGATTCCTGTTGCGGAGAGCTCCAGTTCATGGCTGGACGCCCGGAAGAGGCCGTGAGACAATTTGATCGATTGATCGCCGGGCTGAATGTCCTTTCCCCGGAAGAGGTCGTCATCTTCTGTCCGACGTGCAAGATGACATTTGATCATCACCACCCGGATACTGCATGGCCATGGACGTTCATCACCGATTTTATCGCCGGACATCTTGATGAATTGGGTCCTTTCCATGAGGTCGAGGCGACGGTGACCGTTCACGATCCCTGCCACTTCGTCCGGGGGATCACGCCCGGCTCGGATTCTCCCCGGAAAATATTGAACGCCATCCCGGGGATCAAAATCGTCGAAATGGAAAATACGAAGGAAAATGCCTTGTGCTGTGGCGCCTACGCCATTACGGGCACGGGAAAGCCGGGATTCGAGTTCCGGGACCGGCGGCTGAAGCAGGCCCAGGATACGGGCGCGGATGTTTTGGGCCTTTATTGTCCCGGCTGTCAGATGATCCTGGGGGCCGGGGGGCCGAATATATCCCTTCCGGTTGAATCCATCCTCACGCTGTTGGGGAAATCCATGGGGATCGCATAACCAAGCGTGGGTAAGATCCTGGATCAGGAGTAGAATAGATGAAAATAATCTAAAAATAGAAGGAGGAAATAGTTATGGGAATCCGTACGGTTGAGCAGTACAAGGAGAGCCTGCGTGATGGCCGGCGCGTTTACATCCGGGGGGAAAAAGTGGGCGATATCACCAAACATCCGATCCTGGGCATCACTTGCGACACCATCGCCGCAGGATATGAACTGACTTCATTGCCGGATCCGGCGTTGCGGGACATCTTTGTCGCCCCTCATCCACAAACGGGCGAACCGGTCAACCGCTACTTCATTACGCCGCGAAACAAAGAAGATCTGATGAACCGCACCAAGATGATCCAGCGATCCATCGAAATGATCGGCGGTCTCCCCTTCGGGAAGGATATCGGGACCGACTGTCTCAATGCCGCTTTTGTCGTTGCCGGTCAGATGGGGAAAAAGCAGTATCAGGACAATGCCTTGAATTTCCTGGAGCACTTGCGGAAGAATGATCTCCATACCTGTGGCGCTGTCACCTGCGTCAAGGGAGACCGGGGAAAAGAACCTTCAAAACAGAAGCACCCCGATTATTATCTTCACGTTGTGGATAAGAACAAAGACGGCATCGTGGTGAAGGGGGCTAAGATTCATATTACCAGCGCCCCAGCAGCAAACGAAATCATTGTCGTACCTACCCGGCAGATGCGTGAAAACGAGGCGGATTATGCCTTAAGTTTCGCTATCCCGGCCAACACCCCGGGTATCACCTTTATTTGTCGCAGCGGGCGTGGCAAATGGTCTGATCATGAGTTTCATGCCGACCGGCCGGTCCGTGAGCTGACGGAAGCCATGATCGTTTTTGACAATGTTTTTGTCCCCTGGGAGCGGGTTTTCATGTGCGGAGAATGGCAGTACTCCATGCTCCTCGCTTACACGTTCGCCACCTTCCATCGCTTTACGGCCATCAGTTACAAAGTTCCCGCCGTGGAGGTTATGGCGGGCTGTGCCGTCGCCATGGCCAAGTACAATGGACTTTATAAAGTAAGCCACATCATGGATAAACTGGCGGATATCGCCGCATACGTGGAGACGCTGCGCGCCCTTGCCAATGCAGCGGCTCAAGACCCTGTCATGTATGGCGACATCGCCGTGCCGAACCCTCTTATCTGCAATATGGCAAAACTCCATTTTGCCAGCAAATACCATAATTTCCTGGAGCTGGTTCAGGACATCGGTGGCGGCATCCTGGCAACGGCGCCCGATAAGAAAGATTGGGAGAACCCCGACATCCACGATTACCTGGACCACTATCTGGGCGGATCGGAAAAATA
>CAYGNV010000002.1:18938-36790 GCA_964351355.1 uncultured Smithella sp. | reverse complement strand
GTTTAAGAGGTTTTGAAATTATTTTAGGGTGGAAAAATGGAAGCAATTGAAAACACTGCAAAACAAACCGACCTTCTATCGCGTGGCGTGTTTGTGCCCGGTGATGTTTTGGAGGTGTTTAATGCGGCGGTTTTGGATGAACAGTGGTGTCGTGCCTGGGTGCTGAAAAGATTGCATCGAGAGTCACCATGCTGCCCGGGGTGTGAAGAGGAAATTACGGACAATCGGATGCAGAGTTTTTGTGAAGATAAGCGGATTCGATGTGATCGCTGCGGAAAATATTTCACTGCGCGCACGGGTACTTTTTTAAGCGGTTGTCACTTCACATTTCAAGAGATTGTGCTGCTGGCTTTTCTGTTGGCCCTGGATGTCGCGGATAAACAGATCGCGGCGACGCTGAAAATTAGCGCGGAGAATGTTCGACTCTGGCGCCGTAAATTTCAAGAGATAAAAAAATGATTAAGGCCATAATTTTCTTATTGACTTTTGCAGTGGTGCTGTGGCATCCTGCAATCGTTCATTTCAAGGGGGCTGCCCCGGCCTCAAAGGCGTCCAATACAGGCGCTGAAAGGGGGTTTTTAATTGTTGATCTGTCTGAGCTGCCGGGAGTCCGTGAGGCCCTGGGCGTTCCCTTGAACGTGAACACAGCTCGGGCTTTTTTATTGCCTGAAGTTCAAAGCAAGGGAGATAACACTATGAATCAGCAGAAAAAATCTATTCAGACGATCATGCCGGTATTCCCGGACGACTATCAAATCATTAAAGAAACAAATGCCGACGGAACGGTAAGCTACCGGCATCCCAGCGGCGGTGATGTCGAAACGTATCCCGAAAGCCTTGATATGATGATGGGAATTATCATCAATCGTTTCGAGGCATTATGCAAATTAATGGATGATGAAGATTACGGCCGAATCGGGTTTGTGATTGAGGCGCTAGCGGCCGGCGCAAAGCAGGAAATTTACGAGGTATTTCATTTTTTGGATGAGGCGGTAGGAGAAATTTTCTGCACAGTGGTGCAAAAAAACCAGAGCATTTACCGGAAAGGCCGTATTATCGGCGTTGAATTTCAGGGAAAGGAGCAAAGATCATGAGTGAAAACAATATTATTCCGTTTATTTTTGAGGATAGTCCCGTTCGGGCAGTGTTGGATGAACAGGGAGAACCGTGGTTTGTGGCTCAGGATATCTGCCGTATTTTGGGTATTGCCAATCCGGCACAAGCAACAGAGTACCTTGATAATGATGAAACTCGTATATGTAAAACATATATGAACGCCGGAGAGCGGGAAGTTATTACAATTAGCAAATCCGGTCTCTATACTCTGATGATTAGGTCGAATAAAGCGCAAGCCAAGCCTTTTCGCCGCTGGGTAACACACGAAGTTCTTCCTTCACTGGAGAAAACCGGCAAGTACAGTATGAAGATCACAGAGGAAGATATTGTTGCCGCTCTGGGAATGGACCAGGCCAACCTGAAAAACACCCACCGCGTTAAGATCATGGAGATCACGCGCCATGTCAACCAGCTCGACGATGCCGGTAAAAGAAGATTTCTCCTCACTTATGCCCAGCTCTGCGGCATCGTTGGCGGCGGATCGGAAAAACAAACCTCCGTCATCACCGACAAGGGCGTGCAAACCTTCTTTGAACAGCGGTGCAGCTTCGAGGGCGGCGCGGTAACTCCCAAAGCCAACCTCTATGAAGAATACGAAGCTTATGCCAAGGCGAAGGGCTTTGCGATAATCACCCGGAGCCTGTTCTTCAAGTGGCTGTATCAATACAGCGGCGATGCAGAAGTCTCTCAGCATCGTCCGGGTGCGTCCGGACAGCGCGTTAATTCCCTGCGCGGCGTGAAGTTAAATTAATCAACAACCTACCAAAGGGTGTATCTAAAACATACACCCTTTATTTAACCTGGAGGAAAAACCATGACAGAAAAAGACAGATTGACGGCAAGAGGTGAGTTAGCCGAGCTTCATGACCGGCAAAAAGACGTGATGAATGAAATTATTGCCCTGACCGAAGCCGTGCGCCGCAAAATTCCGGAAATAAATGAAGGCTCAATCTCCAAAATAGCGACAATGGACACAGCCGGAGCGATAGGGCTGGTCAAACGCCTGGGCGAACTTAAGGCAGAACAGACGGAAATCATCAAAAAAATTAGTATTCTCAAGGAAACTTGGGGTTTTAAATAGAAAATGAATCAGGAAAATAAATCAGAAATAACTTTCACCAACGTCCTGGCCGTTGTGGACTATCTTAAGGCGCACGACTGGAAAGCGGGGAAGTCTCTGGTTTATATACACAAAAAAGAAGGGAAACTCCGGCCACAAAAAGATGGATTGTTTCACCTGAAGGATGTTGAGAAATACGCTGCTAATTTTCTACATCGCACCGATGGATCCAGCGGATCAGAAATTGAGAAATACCAGGAAGAAAAAGCGCGGGCCGAACTGGATAAAACCAAAGAACAGCTCGAGCACTTGCGGATCCGGAACAAGGTAGCCAACGGACTCTATGTGCCCAAGGATGCATTTGAACGCGAACTGGCCCAGCGGGCCATGATCTTTAAGGCGGACGCCGAGGCATTCTGCAGGATGCAGTCCGGTATGATTATCAGCCTGGTCGGTGGAGATAAAGACATGGCCCCGGACTTGACCGAATACATGCTGGGCGCCATTGCCGGGTGGTTAAGCCGCTACGCCACAGACAGGGAATTCATCGTGCCCGCCGCTGCGCCGGAAAACATCCTAGCTGATCCGGGTGATGATATTGATCGGGATGATGATGAGTAAGCCCGCCCTTGTTTTTTGGCTGGGCTTATTAACAGAGACAGAGTCGACAGGCGCGCGAAGGGGGCGCGGGTAGCGCCTAAAAAATAACGCCGAGTTCAAGCGGAGTGAGCCGCAGGCGAGGGATCGCCTGTAACAATTTGTTAGTAATTTTTTATGGAGGTAGTAATGGAAAATCAGGTTTGTAAGGTTTGTGGAACGCCTGGATGTATTGAAACACGCGGTCATAATTTTCACACTGGGTCGATCTTCGGAAGTATTAAATGTGATTACTCTGGAACTCCTCCCTTCGCGGATGCTGAGTGGGCGAGTGATCCTGATCATCTTTGCTTTTGGTGCGCTGGTACGGGCCACCCTTATGGCGACGAGAGCTATGGAATGTGCGAGTGTCCCGGTATGGGATGCTAACAGCATAATAAGTGGAAGAAATAATGCAGCCAGCAATTAAACCTACCATAACCTTCACTGAAGGCGAGCGCCGGGTGTTTCGGATCCCGGAGCGGATATCCACGGCCGATTGGGCGGACTGTTACCGCATGGTTGTTGATGGCGGGCGCAAAAGTCCCTGGCGCAACGAGTTGTCGCCCTGCGCCTATGGCGTCATGGACGCGCTCGACGCCCCGTTTATTCGTGAGGTTTACGTCCAGGCGGCCCCACAAACCATCAAGACGCAGGCGTTTCTGAACTACCTCATGCGCCGGATTGATCAATCACCCACGTCGGCCATGATCGCCATGCCGGATGAAAAACTTCAGCGCCGGTTTTTCAAACGCCGGCTGCTGCCGACCATTAAATCGTCGCCGCGCACGGCTGAAGTATTGAGTCCTATCTTGGGCGATATAACCAGGTCGGCAATTGCCTTTTCTAACGGCACGGACATTGTCGGAGCCTGGGCGGGATCGTCATCATCCACATCTTCAGACGCGATGGAGGTCGTCATTGCAGATGAATGCAATAAATATCCGGAACCAACAGACAACGAACCGAACGCGCTTGATGGTCTGCGCCAAAGGACAAACTCATTTCCCTTCACCTATAAACTATTTTCAGCATCAACACCGACCGGCGAACAGGGTTTAATCACAGTCACCATTAAAAAACGCGCCGATGAAATCCGATACTATTATGCCAAATGCCCGATCTGTGGCGAAGAGCAACGCATGGTCTGGGATAAAATATCCTGGGGAGATTCCCGAGATCCGCGCAAAGTCCTGCGTGAAAAACTTGCGCGGTACAACTGCCGGGCCTGCGGCATGCAGTGGGATGACGATCTTCGCAATAGGGCCGTCCTTGCCACCATGAAAATCGGGTGGCGTGCCGAGGAGCCCATGGCACGCCCGCGCGCTGTTGCGTATATTCTTCCGTCCTGGTACGTGCTGTCCATGTCCGAAGCCGTCGCTTCGTTTCTGGAGGGACAGGATGATCCCGAAAAGCTCAAAACATGGGTGACGCAGCACTGCGCAGAGCCGTGGATGGAAAGAGCCGTTAAGAAAACCGAAAACGCCGTCCTACAGCGTCAATCCATTTACCCGGCATTAATCATCCCGCCGGACGCCGTTGCGCTCACTGCCGGCATCGACGCCCAGAAACGCGGCTTCTGGTTTGTCGTCCGAGCCTGGGCTGAGGATCTGACGTCATGGCTCATCCAGTACGGGTACATGACCACCTGGGAAGACATCGAGCAACTTATCTATCAAACCGAATATAACATCCATGAGAGCACCCAGACCATGAAAATATGGCGTGCCGGCATTGATACCGGTGGTGGTGAGACCGACGATTCCGACTGGTCCCGCACAGAAGAGATCTACCAATGGCTGCGTCGTCAGCCGATGGGCGCCGCGGCGAAAATATACGGCACCAAGGGCGCCACACACTTGCGGGCTTTGGCCGCCAAAAGAATTAAGATCAGCCGTATTGATACACTGCCCAGCTCCAACAAACCCATTCCCGGCGGCCTGGAACTGCGGCTGCTGGATTCATCACAATATAAAGGCCTGGTCCACTTCCGCCTGGGCCGGAAAGAAGCCATAGACGACGCACCCGCCGAAACTCAGCGCTTCTATGTTCACCAGGGCGTCGGCATTGACTACGTCAAGCAGTTGCTGTCAGAGGAATGGCGGCAGCTTGGCGGCAAGCAGGGCAAAAAATGGGGATGGAAGCAGACCTATGCGCACAACCACCTTTTGGATTGCGAGTGCATCGCCGCCGCCTGCGCCGACAACGAATGGCTGCCGTCATTGCAAATGATGGCGGTGTATCTGAAAAACAAAAAGAACAGGGCCACACAAGAGCAACAAACAGACCGTCCGGCGAGTAGCCCGCGCGGGTCAAACACAGGATGGTTTAATCGATAATGGCAATTGAATCCGGTAAAACCAGCGATCAGACCTATCTGCGCACCATTCAAATATTGCAGACGCGCGTGCGCGCCTTAGAACAACAACTTGAAAACAAGGTTTTGTTTGGAAAAGATGAAATTATAGAAGCATATAAAATGACCGACTATAAATTTAAAAAATGGCTCAAAATGGGCATGCCAGTTTTAATTTTGGACGGTACGTGCTATGCGCATCGCGATAATATTGATGAATTTTTCAAAGCCGTCACTCGCGTCAATAGCAAAAACGCAGAAGTGGATTAATGAAATATTGCCCGATTAATGTTTTTTAAATCCTGTCAAGAAAAATCTCACATAAAAATGACCTAAAAATGACCTAAAAAGGGGTGCGAAATCTAGGTGAAATCCGGTGACGGCCATTTTTCCTAAAAAACCCATGCTATGGTGTCTCCAAAATTAGCAACCACTATATCTTGGGGTAAATGAATTGAATCCAGAACCATCAGATCTCATCATCGGCGACTCAGTTTCATGGACCAGGCGGGGCGTTCAGGCCGTTTCAAAAAACGATGCCGGGACGCTGGAAACGACCGACATTAAAGCATCGGCGGGCTGGGCGCTCAAATTTACCGCCGTCGGGAAAAATGGCATTGTCGTTATCAATGCGGCCGCCGACACAGAAAACCCTGACGACTTCCTATTCACCGCCGCTGCCTTAACAACCGCTGCCTATGTTGCCGGGGATTATCAATGGCAGTTAGTCGCTACCAAAACAACCACCCGTTACACCATTGCTGAAGGCTCTATCACCCTCAAAGACAACATCGCCGGCCGATCCACCCTTTATGACAACCGCAGTCACGCCAAGAAAGTCCTGGACGCCATTGAAGCCGTCATAGAGGGGCGCGCGTCGCAGGATCAAATGGGCTACCAGATCGCCGGACGGTCACTCACCCGGACGCCACTTCCCGACCTGCTGAAATTGCGCGCCACCTATAAAACAGAATACGACAACGAACTGGCCACCGCCAACATCGCCGCCGGATTACCAACCGGCCGCAAAATTTTCACACGCTTTATTTAGTGAGGGAAAATGCAGATCGTAGAAAAAATAATGCACCGCCTCGGATACTCCAGACGCACGCCGCGCCGGGATTACGACATTGCGCGCATTGACCGCCTCACCAGCGGATTTAGAGCGCCCACAACAACCGCGGACGTTGAGCTGCGTGTGTCCATCGCCACCGGACGCGCCCGCGCCCGCGAACTCGAACGGAATAATGATTACGCCAATAAATTTTTAAATATGTGCGAAATCAACGCCGTCGGGCGTAACGGCATCATCCTGCAAAACAAGGCTCACGATCCTAACGGGAAACTAGACAAACTCGCCAACAACATAATTGAAACAGAATGGTGGGAATGGTGCAAGCGCGGCAACTGCACCGTTGACGGCCGCCTGTCATTTTTGGCAGTCAAAAAGCTCTTTATCCGCAGCGTCGCCCGCGACGGAGAATTTCTGGCCCGCAAGGTCTGGGGATTCAAAGGAAACCCCTGGCGCTTCGCCCTGCAACTGCTTGAGCCCGACATACTCAATGAAAACCTAAACACCGTCGCCACCACGGGCACAAATGAAATCCGCATGGGAATAGAATACGACTCATGGGGCCGTCCCATCGCCTACTACCTGAGCAAGAAACATCCCGGCGACAGATACGGAGCATTATCAGGTCAATGCGACCGCGTTCCCGCCAACGAAATCATTCATTGCTTTATACCGGATCGTATTACCCAGGGGCGCGGCATGACCTGGCTACACACCGCCGGCCGCCGCTTAAACCAAATCGGCGAATATGAATTTGCCGAAGTCGTCGCCGCCCGCATCGGCGCATCCAAGATGGGTTTTTACCAGAAAAAAGATCAAACCGGACTGGGCCAATACCAACCAGACGAAAAAGACGACAAAGGAAATCCGATCAGCCATGCTGAAGCGGGAATGTTTGAAACCCTTCCCGACGGCCTGGAATTCAAAGAATTTCTTCCCCAGCACCCGACCACGCAATTCGGCGCGTTTATCAAATCCAGCTTGCGCGGAGCATCCGCCGGCATGGGTAAAGGCGTTTCCTACAACTCCCTGGCCAACGATTTGGAAGGCGTCAATTTCTCGTCCATGCGTGTCGGCGCCATCGAAGAGCGCGACAACTGGAAAACCATCCAGCAATGGATGATCGAAGATTTCCTGACGCCTCTTTTTGCCGACTGGCTTTCCATGCTGTTGCTGACCGACCGCACGCGCCTGCCTTACGCGAAATTTGATAAATTCAACGCTCCCGACTGGCGGCCGCGCACATTTGACTGGGTTGATCCGGTCAAGGATATCGAAGCCGAACTTTCCGCCGTCCGCGCCAAGTGGAAAACCGAGCGCCAGGTCGTCATGGAAAGATACGGTATGGACTTGGAAGATCTCTATGAACAAATCGCCGAAGACGAAAAGCTAAAGAAGCAATACAACATCACGTCGGACCTGGGCGCAGCCGTCGGGAAACTAACAGCCCCGGCCAAACCGGCGCAATCTGCCAGCGATGACGATGAAGGAGGAAAAATCAATGTCGAAGAAAATTAAAGCGCTTTTACGCACCATCAAACTGGGCACCATCGAGCGAGCCGTGCAATTCGACCGTGCCGCCATCGATGAAGAAAACCGCACGGTGGAACTCTCGTTCAGCTCCGAAGAGCCTTACGAGCGTTACTGGGGGCGTGAAATATTAGGGCATAACCCCGACGAAGTGGACCTCGACCGCATAAACAATGGCGGGGCCTTTTTAATGGATCACAACACGCGAGATCAAGTCGGAGTCGTCGAAAAGGCATGGATCGACACGGCCACCCGCAAGGCGCGGGCATTGGTGCGCTTTGGGAAAAGCGCGCGGGCCTCGGAAATCCTCCAGGATGTCATCGACGGTATCCGTAGAAATGTGTCGGTCAGTTACGACATTATCAAAATGGCGCTGGTTAAGTCCGAAAAAATTGACGGAACAAACAGCGCTATCGAGACCTACCGCGTCAACCGATGGACCCCGTTGGAGATCAGCCTGGTAAGCGTTCCAGCGGATGCCACTGTCGGCGTGGGCAGGTCCGAAACCGGCAGCAATGCCCGCGAAATCATCATCGAAAACACTCAACAGGAGGAAAGAAAAAACATGAAAAAATGTGAAATTTGCGGCGCCGACTACGAAGGCAGTTTCTGTCCCGTATGCGCCAGAGCGAAAGAAGCGGCTGAAAGATCAGTAGAGAAAAAAACAGCCGATGAAAAAACACGCGCCACCGAAATCATGGCCATGGGCAAAAAACATAAACTCATTGAGGACGCCGTCCGGTTCATTACGGAAGGAAAATCCATTGATGAATTTAAAACATTCGTCATCGACAAGATCAGCACGCCGGAACGCAGTGATCTTGACCACGGCAGCGGAACCAACCTGGCGGCAACAAAGCCTTACCGGTCCCTGGGCGAGCAATTGGTGGATGTCATCGCCGCCAACAAACCGGAAGGCAGCACCGCTCGGGAAAAATTGATCACCATGCAGCGCGCCATTTCGGGCATGTCCACATCGGTCCCGAGCGACGGCGGATATCTGATCCAGTCGCAATTCACCACAGCGCTTCTGGATAAGCCCGAGGAAGTTTCCCAGGTGTGGGCGCGTTGCCAGCGTTTCCCCATTGGCTTGGGGTTTGATTCCCTTGAAGCCCCGTTCATCGATGAAACCTCCCGCGCGACCGGATCCCGGTGGGGCGGCGTCCAGGTTTATCGTGAAGGCGAAGCTCTTTATCCCAACGGCAAGAAACCGAAAATCGGCCAGTACGAAATCCGCCTTTTCGACATCAAGGGCATTTGCTACGCCACCAACCGGCTGTTGCAGAACGCAGTTACCCTGGAAGCCTGGATCGGAAAAGCGTTCCGTTCCGAAATGTTTTTCAAGCTGGATGACGAAGTTGTCCGCGGAACCGGCGCAGGCCAGTGCGTAGGAATTGTCGGCGGCCCCTCCACTGTTGCCGTAGCGGCAGAAGCCGGTCAGGCAGCAGGCACGGTCATCACCGAAAACATCCTCAAAATGTATAACGCTTTGTTTGCGGCGTCGCGCGGATCCGCGGCATGGTTTTATCAGCAGGATCTGGAGCCGCAGCTGGAGACACTGTCTTACGCCATCGGTACAGGCGGCGTGATGATGCCGTTATTCGTTCCCGCCGGCGTTGGCAACAATAGCGAAAAGTTTGCAAAACTGAAGGGATTGCCCGCGTTCCCCATCGAGCAGGCATCGGCGTCCGGAACCGTCGGAGACATCATCCTGGCCGACCTGCCCAACGGTTACATCACGATTGACCAGGGCGGAATCGATGCGCAGTCATCCGTCCACGTGAAGTTCCTGGAAGACGAAACGGCTTTCCGTTTCACCTATCGGGCAAACGGCGCACCGCGCTTGCGTTCGACAGTAGCGGCCTACAAGGGATCGACGGCCCGCAGCCACCTGATCACGCTGGCAACGCGATAATAAAAAACGCATTGCGTGAAGCGTGAAGAGTATCTCGCGCTTCACGCTTCACGATTCACAAGATACGAAATAAATTAGGAGGAAACAAAAATGAAAGAAATTATCAGTCAGGACCTCAAAATCGTTCCGTTGCTCATATCCGCGGATATCAACGCCGGAGTGGACAGCGATTCCGTCGATATGCAGGGAATCAAAAGCGCAACATTCCTGCTTCAGTTTTTCGCCACGCTGGCGGGCGCTGCGGGATGTATTATTAAACTTTACAGCGGCGCAACGCATGGCGCCAAAACAACCGCCATGACCTTCAATTACAAATATAGTGGCGCGGCCGTAAAGTCTGCCACTGCCGACGTATTCAGCGCCATCGCCACGTCTGCCGCTTTGCAGATTGCCACGGCAACTCTGGCCAGCCGCATGCTGATCATCGACATCAATGTCGATCAGATTACCGATGGCCATCGTTATTTGACACTGGAAATCGGCGCCGAAGCAGATTCCGGCGAGCTTTCCATCGTGGCCCTGCTTGACCCGATGTTCAAAGATGCAAGCGGCGATACAGTCATTGATTAATATTTAACCAGGGCGGGCCTAAAACCCGCCCGTCAATCAGGCCGAGCCACGGCCTCAAGCATTCAATGCATGGTTGGAGGAAAAGATTATGCCAGTAACTAACGTTAAAACAAAATGGGTATCAGGCAATCTGGTATTTTATGACAAGTCCGGAAACATCATCGCCACCTGGGACGGCACCAATCGCAAAGTGTCATTCCCGGCGGGAAGCACGCTCGAAGTCCTCGGCACGGCAATTGTTGTTGATGCGGCGTTTGAAGCGCCCGACATGGCGCTTGCCAATGGGAAGATTCTCATCGGCGACGCCGCAGGAAAGGCAGCAGCAAAAACCCCGACCGGTGATGTCACCGTTACCAACGAAGGCGTGACCGCCATCGGCGCCGGGAAAGTAACATCAACTATGCTGGCCAACGGCGCAGGCGCAGCGGCATTGCTCACGACAGGCCTGGGCGGGTCTCATTCGGTCCTGAAGGCAGAAGCGGCGGTGCATACCGTTGTTGCGCTAAACGCAGCAAAAGCACGCGCCTGTATCGTCCTTGTGACCATTGACGAAACCTACGCGGCAGTCGGTGGAGTCGCTCCGACGATTAAAGTAGGCGAAACTGACGATGACAATGCCTGTTTCGATGTGGGCGTCATCACCAATCAGGCAGCGGGAACGGTTCTGGCCTTCGCCTTTACGAATACGGCGAATAAGGCCATTATCATCACGACCACGGCGGCAACTGTTGACGCAACAGGCGGGTGCAGCGTAACCGTCCTGGCGATTCCGACGACATAAATAAACCCTTAACGAGCGGGGTGGTACCTATTCACCACCCCGCTTAACAAACGAGGACAGAGCAATGGCCATCACAGTTACAACACCACAATCCGCAAGATCCGGTTTTATTTTAAATGGTGTCAGCGCCGATGTTTCCGGTTGTGAAGAATTAAAAGCAGCCCCGGCCGCGGGTGTGTCCATCATCGTGGACCACTTGACGATTAATAATGGTGCGAATGCCATCAGCGTTACCATCGGTGAAGGCGAATCAGTTCCCGGATCCGTGGACACGGCATTAATCGGCCCCATCGCCATGGCCGCCAACACATCGCTCCAGTTCACGTTTCCTTTTGGCATGAAATTGACAGCGGCGAAGTCATTGACGGTTGACGCATCGGGAGCCGGGGCAATTTGTATTTTTGCACAAGGCAGAGTTGAATAATTCATAACAGAGAGAGTCTGAAAATGGCAAATAACACCAGAACAATTCAGATCGAATACAGCGAAGCCCAGATACGGTCTATGCCGGACTCTGAAAAACTAAACCTACTGGTTGAAATTGGTCTTGTAAACCACAGGGAATTGTTCATGCAGGGGCAAACCTTATACGGTGATGGGAACGTGCCCGGAATCTGTGAAAAAATAAGGGCCCAGGCATTACAAGTGACTTTCCTTTGGCTGGCCCTATCCGCCGCGTCGGGCGCATTAGGCACGGTTATGTGCTGGCACATATTCAAGTAGAGGCGGGATTGACATGTGTCCTCGTTGTTTATCAAGGTTAGTCGGCCATTGGATCATGGCCTTTGGTGTTCGGTACTGCTGCATGAATTGTCAGCATGAATGGAGTGAGTTGAATGGCAAGCCGTGACCCTAAATTATTGGTTCCTGAATTATACGCCCTGTATCTGCTGTTTGAAGCAGAGATGAAGAAGGCCGGAGAAGATTTCATTATAACTTGCACAACCAGAACGCAGGCCGATCAAGACGCTCTTTGGGCAAAGGGTAGGACAGTGCCTGGGCCTATTGTTACCTGGACACGAAAGAGCAAGCACATTGAAGGCAAGGCGTTTGACATTGCCATAATGAAGAACGGGAAGATAACCTGGGCGACTGCGGACTATAAACCAGCAGTGGAGATCGGGATAAAAGTGGGGCTGGAATGCGGAGGTACTTGGGGAAAATCGAAGGACTGGCCGCATTTTCAACTAAAGACAGGCGGGGCAGTCTAATTATGAAAACCGGCATACTCCGCCGAAAGATAGCGGCCAAGAAGGCAAAACGGCAGAAACGAAAGAAGAAGAAGTAGAGAGGAAATATCATGGATTGGGGAAAAATAGTTAGCGCAATCAGTGTGGCAGCTCCAATGATCGGTTCTTTTTTCGGACCTGGAGGAACGGCAGTGGGCGCATTGGCCGCCAGCGGATTAAGGTTAGCCGCCACCGCCCTGGGTGTAGAGCCGACACAAGAAGCGGTTGCCACAGCCATGGCTACTGATCCGGAAGCCGCCCTGAAGCTTGCAAAATATCAAATGGATAACAACCTGGAATTGCAGAAACTCATGATCGCCGCCGAAACAGCTAATATTCAGGCCGTTAATACTACTATGCAGTCAGAAGGCAAATCCGAGCATTGGCCGCAATATTCATGGCGACCATTTTGGGGCTTTGCATCTGGATTGGCTTTTTTCTTCACCTGCATACTGGTGTGCATTCTTGCCTGGAACGCAGTTGTCGGTAAGGACGCTGCTGCCCTCGGTCAGATACCCCTGATCATCGGAGCGTTTGCGACTCTATTTTCAATTCCCGGTGCGATCTTGGGAATAGCCTCATGGAAGAGAGGGCAGATGCAAATTGAAGACAAGAACTGTGAGAAACAAGGAAAATGACATTAAAAGCCGACATGATTTCCGATTTAACGGCATTCTTTAATACCGACGAATTCGCCGTATCGGCTATTTATACCCCGGCTTACGTGGCCCCAGCCGTAGCCGCTCCGGTAACGATCAAGGTCATTTTCAACAAAGAATATGACGCCATGAGTGGCATGGGTGGCTTCCGGTATTATTGCCTGGCCAAGACCGCCGACGTGTCAGCGGCAAAGCCACTGGAAACAATAGTGATCGATTCCGTGACGTATAAAATCAAGGATCCGCCGCATCACACCGGCGACGGAACGAGCGAGATAGAGCTGAGTATAGATTAAAGATTTAAGGGTTAAGTAATTAAGAAACTTAAAACTTAAATCTCGAGTCACCTTTAGGTGATAAAACTTAAAACTAGAGGAAACGAAGTGACCGATTCCATCAGACAACAGATTATTGGCAAGCTGGATACCCGGCTCAAGACAATCAAAAAGACCGCCAATTACAAAACCGATGCGGGCCTTCACGTTTTTGACTGGCTCGATCGGGACCTGGCGGATAGTGAGCTCGATGCCATTATCTACCGCGACAGAACAACGGAAATCAATCACGGCCTGATGGTGAGTTACATCAACAAAGTCCGCGTCGAGATAGAAATGAAAACCAAAGCATCCACCGGGACCGCCGCGAGATTAAGGCAAATGCTGGAGGACGTTTGCGCAGCCATTAACGTTGACGAAACATGGGGCGGCCTGGCTGAAAACACAGAACCGCTGGAAAACAGCATGGATATCCAACAACAGGACAAGATTGTCGGGTCAGCAACCCTCACAATCGAAATCGAATACACAACAAATAAATGGTCGTTTTAAGCCGCAAGACCACCTAAAGGTGGCAAGCACGAAAGGAGAATAAAATGAACAGCATACAGGCAACACATAACCAAATCGCCGTCAGCGCCAACGTGAGGGAGGCAGTCATCAACGCACCGGCCACGCTGGACACGCTCATGTATTTTGACATGGCCAACGTCATCAACCTGGAGCCTCGGCGCGAGGACAATTCCAACGAGGCCATCGGCAAAGAAGAACCCGACAGCATTTACGACAATGGCGCATTAGCTGCCTACAGCGCCAGCAATGAAAAAGCGCAACCGCAGCATTTCGCTTTTTTGCTGGGTTACGGATTAGGATCTGTCGTGTCGGCTACGCGGGGTGATGGCCACAAGCACATCATTACGCCGATAACCGGCGATTTTGACGTGAACCGATCAAACCCGTCGTTCACCGCCGCCCAGCGCTTTGGCAAGACCATAACCAAAAGGCGTTTCGCGTCCATGTTCGTTGATTCCGTGACGGCCACTTTTGCGCGTGATGCCTGGGCTAAGATATCCGCAACGATCAAGGGCACCGGAAAATACGACGTGGACTACGTCGAGGAAACTATTGAGGCCGCCGGCAACGCAATAAGTTTAACCCTGGCCGCCAACGCCGTCGCCGGATCCACCGCGGCAGAACGCCTGGCCAACATCCACCAGATTAAAGTGGAGTTAGCCACCGGCGTATGGACAGAAGTTGTCTGCACGGCCGTATCATCCGCCACGCCTGCCGTGTTAACCATTACCAATCCGGGTGGATCAGCGTCTCCCGCGGTTGATTATAAAATTCTTTACCGCCCGCCAGAAGCAGCCTGGGGCACGTTTCCCGCGCGCGTTGTGGAATCGCCTCTGCGCGTATCGGAGCTGACCGTCGTATCCGGCGGTGCCTGGAACGGGACAGCCTTTGTTGGTGGCCGTACACTGACCGGCGAAATCAAATCCCTGGAATATAGCCTGAACAACAACGGCAACTGCCAGTTTGTTCCCGGATCCGGCGGAGCGTATGCCGGACGGTATATCCGCAGTGGCCGCGTGCAGAAAATCAAACTCGACAGGGAATTCCGGGAGCTCATTATGCAGAACCATATCGCCGAAAACGATACCTTCGGCATTTATGTGAAATGTGAGGGCGCCTTGTATGATTTGGCATATAAATACCAGGTGGAATGCATCTTCCCCAAATGCGCAGTGATTACCGCGCCGATTGGCGTGGACGACAAGAGACTGTCCGAATCCGTGGACGTGCAAGTCCTGGAAGACGACACCTATGGCAGCGTCATCGTTATCGTCCAGAACATGGTCGATACCTACGCCGCCGCATCATAACAACGTAGGGGCGGGGTCATCCCGCCCGAATCGAATAACAACGTAGGGCGGGAATACCCCGCCCCTACAAACGAAAAAGGAGACATTATGATCAAAATTACCACAAAGAAATTCGATCCTCAAAACCCGCCGGATGGCGCCTGGGTTAAATACCAAGAAGGCGCGGAAATTCAGATCCGGAAGCTCAATAAGAAAATTCTCGAAGCGCTTCGTGCGCCGTTTATCACGCTCAGTATGGAATATGATCCACAGGCGCACAAGCACGTTGAAAAAGAAAACGGAGACCCGGTAAAATTTGAGGAAGCGCTCACCCGGTATTTGGTTCAGAGTTTCCGCGGGTTCGGTGACGACGACGGAAACGTCCTGCCGGACACACAGGGTAGCCGGGAAGCATTAATGAACAATTTGGCCGTGCGCGACTTTGTTTGGGGATACGCACACGCCGCTGAAGTGATCCAGGCCGCACGTCAGGATGCGGAATTAAAAAACTGATCGACCTCACCCGTGCGTATATGACGGGTGAGGCATGGCCGGTAATAGATGAAGGCAATGTCGAAATCTGGCAGTTGCTGATGATCATGAACACACAGTGGTTAAGCGGTTTTGGCGGCATTTACGGCATTAATATGCAACCGATTATCGAATCCGCCCGCGAGCTGGAAATAAAAACAGACTGGTTATTTTTTGCAAAAGTCAAAGCGTTTGAAGTAGGGGCATTAAAACACACCGGCGGCGACACCGGATGCACCGAAAAGAAAAAAACCGCCTGTCGTGAGCAATTTGGCGAGAATCTCGACTGGGCCTGTAAAAATTGTGAAGACAATAAACCGTAGGGGCGCGGTCATCGCGCCCAAAAGGTAACAAAATGTAGGGGCGGGGTCTTCCCGCCCGATAGGGAATGAACCATGGCCAATCAGGAAGTAAAAGTTCGAATCAGCACGGATGCCTCTCAAGGCATTGCCGGATTTAATCAATTTAATTCTGTGATGTCCAAAAGCGAAGCGCAGTCCGCCAGTCTTGTTTCTCGAATCAAAACCCACTGGCTGGGCCTATCCGCTGCCATTGCCGGCGCCGGCGCTATTGCTTATAAGGGCTGGGACATGATGGGCAAGGCCGCCGACTATGCAGAACGCATCGGCGCCATTACCGCCCTGGGCGCACAGTATAACATGACCGGCACGCAGATCGTCAAATCCATGACCGAAGCCTCGCGCGGTTTATTGTCCATGGCCGATGCAGCCGACATGGCGGCAAAGTCCGTGAATCTGAATTTATCTCCGGACCAGATGGCCGCATATACCCGTGTGGCCGAACAACTGACCGACGTCATCGGCGGGTCCATCCCTGAAGCCTACAATAAAATGGTCAACGCCGCCGCCAAGGGGCGCGTCAATTCCCTGCGAGAAATGGGCATTGTCGTCGATTTAGACAAAGCCTATGAGCAATATGCCAAAAGCCTGGGGCGCAATGTCGATTCACTTTCCGAAAACGAGCAAATGCATATCCGGGTTGGTGCTGTGCTTGACGCGGGGAAGCTAAAGGTGGAAGCCCTGGGGCCAGTTACCGACACCACGCGCGATAAAATGGACCGTATGGTAGTGACCCTACAAGACCTTCAGCTGAATATGGGGCAAGTTTTAATCCGTGCCGCTGCCGGTGCCGCAGTGGCTTTTTATGGTGTTGCCGGCGGAATCATGGGCGTAATTAAGGCATACGCCGACATGCGAATCACAATGGCCGAGTTTGGAAGGAAGCCTGCTCACGATCCGCTGGAGTTATTTAAAGATCGTTGGCCAGGGTTTTATGATTTCGGGAAAAAATTCAGAAGCGTTACGGGCTCGCAAGATGCCGAGGATAAGCGCAGGGCGGAAATGGCTGGAGACATCGAGCACTGGAAGGAGATGTCAGCAAACGCCGGTTGGCACCGCGACGATTTATTCAAAAAGACGGAAGAGTATTTAACTATTTTTAATTCATCCGTCGATGAATTGGCCGCAGCATCCAAGCGATCAATCATCCCGGCCAAAGAGGATATGGATGGTCTGGGCAAAAAAACAGAGGATTTAATAAAATCATGGCGCACCATGGAGACGACCATTCAAGGCCGCATGCAGCTTTCGGGGCTGGAAGGCGTGGCCAAGCAATTACTGGAAAATCAATTAGAAGCTGACAAGCTGAAAGAACAATTTAAGGAATTACCGAAAAACATCCGCATTAAAGCCTATGCCGTGATTGAAAAACAGCGAACCGGCCTTGACGTCAAAGCCCATACCAACGACGCCATTGACCAAATGAAAAAGGAAGTAGAATTTGGCGTCAATGTGACCGAAGCCTCCATCAAGCGCGATAAAGAACGCGGCGAAGCCGCCCGTGATCTGTATAAAGACCTGCGCGGGTATGAAGGGGACTATTATCAAGAATCGCTCAAGCTCATCGACGATCACGCCGGACGCTATCGCGCCGCCGGGCTGGATGAACTCGCCATCACCAAATATATTGAAGAGGAAAAAAGGAAAGCGCGTTTGCAACTGAATCGCACAACCGACGCCGGAACATTAAGCGGCGGTTGGGATCAGGGCATGAAAGACTGGGTGAAAGAAATTGGCAACACCTTTACTTTTGCGGAAGACATGGCCAAAACAACATCCCGTTCCATGAGCAAATCCTTTTCGGATATATTCTTTGACGCCTCCAAGGGGCAGCTTAAAGATTTCAGCACCTATTTTGGGTCTATTATGGACGCCATGTTGCGCAAATTCACCGACCGCAC
>CAYGNV010000002.1:13131-18838 GCA_964351355.1 uncultured Smithella sp. | reverse complement strand
CCCGCCCTGAAGTCGGAATTTGAGGCCAATTATATCCAGACCCGAAAAACCGCCACGCGCGGCCGCCGCAAGTTGCCTTTAGCCTGGGACAGAATGACCGAGGCGCAATACCAGATCCTCGAGGCTTTTTTTGATGCAAACCAGGGATTGAGTTTTACCTTCACGCATCCGCTGACATCCGTGACGCATACATGCGTATTTTCCGCCTCATCATTAAAGAGCGGATGGTCGTCGGGTGGTATCCGCAAAGACGTACAATGCCCCATCGAGGAGATATAAATGAGCCCTCTGCCCCTTTCCTCCCTCGCCATCGAAGAAAAAAACAAACTGAATACCGACAGTGTATTCCTGGTTTGTTTGAGGATTATCATTCCGGGTGTTGAGGAAATCATCCGGATTGTCAGTAATTCGGAAAATATCATCTGGCAGCACCCGGAAGATAGTGCGGCGGAAACCTGGGTCGCCTTCCCATTTCAGATCAACGAAATATCAGAGGGATCCAGCGGCGAAGTGCCTTGTGTGACAATTCAGGTGTCCAATATTAGCCGCGTCATGGATCAATATCTGCAATTTTACGATGCCTACATCAAGGCCAATGGTTACTCGCCGTCCACCGTATCCATTTGCGTCGTTAATACCAGGGTCATTGCCACGTATCCGGCCGCCGAACCCGAAGTGGAGCATACCTTCGAGCTCCAGCAGCCCAAGTGCGACGCGCAATGGGCGACGTTTGTTTTGTCGGCCGGCAACCCTTACATGCGCCGATTCCCCCAGAACAGGATCCTGCGTAATCATTGCCGGTATAAATTCAAGGGTGACGACGGGCGGTGTGGATATACGGGAGCGGAAACGACGTGCGATCATACATTAATCCAATGCAGAGCACGCAATAATTCAATCAGATTCGGCAATGCGCCGGGGGTGGGTTTAGGTGGATTCGACATTACTTGATTTGTTTCATTCCAAATACGAACGCGGCGGGAAATCGCCCCAGACACATGACTGCAAAAGTCTGTTTGTCGAGGTCATGAACCGTTACGGCAATCCCGTTCAGGCGCCCGACATCGAAGTTCTTGCAGTAGAACAGGTTGTCGCAGCTCAGGCCAAAGGTGAATATGCCTACACGCATATTGATTCGGCGATGATTAAGGCTGAGATCGACAGCGGCAAGTGGGAAAAACTCGAAACGCCAGTTGAAGGGTGCGCCGTCGTTATCGCCCTTGATCCTCATCAGCCGGATTTGATCCAGCATTTAGGTGTTTATGTCGGCGACGGCAAATTCATGCACATTTTGCAGGATATGGGTGTCCTGACAACTCGCATCGATGACCGGTTTTGGGGCAAAAAAATCAGAGGATATTATAAGTGGAAGAACTCTTAAAGAGACAGAACATTCACATAACGAATATCGTCAATCCTTTTGATCCGCTGCATAACCGCGAGTTCAAAGAAGTGCCGCGTGGCTTGAACCTGAAGGAATGTATTGATCTCGTCCGCGATCCTTTGTCTGGCTGTTATTACGTCGCCGCCGTCAATGGCGAACTCGTCCCAGAAGGAACGGATTATGCCTTGATCTATCCCCAGGGCAACCTTGTTCTTTGCGCCGTGCCGGAAGGCGGTGGTGGAAATAATGGCGGGAAAAATATTCTCAGGATTGTTTTGCAAGTCGTCGTCCTGATTGTTGCCGTTGTTGCGACCATTGTTGCTCCTTACGGTGCTCCTGCCTGGTGGGGTGGCGCTGCTGCTGCGATGGGGTTGACTGCGGCGCAGGGAGCGATGGTTTTCGGTGCCATCGCCGGTCTGGCGGTATCGATGGTTGGTAATCTGCTGATTGGTGCCCTTCTGCCCTATGACATGGGCGACGCCAATGGCGCCAGTTCTCAATCTGCAACCTATTCCTGGGATGCTCCAGCTAACCCCAACCGTGAAGGCGTCGTCTGGCCCGTATTATATGGCACCATGAGAATCACGCCTCCCATTATCAGCAAATACATAGAAATGGTTGACGACAAGCAATATCTCAACATCCTGTTCGCCATCGCCGATCATGCCATCGATTCCGTCGATGATTCCAGCATGTTAATTAACGGAAATGCTACCGTAAAAGACGTCGGCGGCGTTACTTGGGAGACAAGACTGGGAGCACTCAACCAGGCGCCGTGCCAATACTTCGGCGACACTCGTACAACAAAGGCATCCGGATCAAAGCTCACTAGATATAATGATTACGTCACCACTGCTGTTTATGCAATAGGCGACAAGGTTTCATTTGATCCTTCCTACGGCAAGATAGGCACCTATGGATCGTATGAATGCATTAAAGCCAACGGGCCTCACCCGGTAAACGCAAAAGCTCCCGATGACCCCGAATACTGGAAGGTAATCGATGCCGAATGGATCACCGTTGATGCGGACGGCACCCAAACCGAAGGTCTTGGAATTGCCGTCAGTCTCCCACGCGGATTATTCCACTCCACCGACGCGGGTGCTATCGGCGGTTATCCTGTATTTCTTGAGATTGAATACAAAGAATCCACCATGCTCACCTGGACGCGCCTGCAAAGATACAACGTGCAAACCCGAACGATTATAGCGGACAGATGGTCTGCCGGATACTGGATACCTGCCCCCAAAGACCCGGAATTAGATCAGCGAGATTGGGTTGAATGTGGTGCCGGCAGCGAGAACCCAGCCGACCATAACGAAGGTGATCCTGCAACCTATGCCGATGGCTGGATTCCGGGTCCGAATATAGGCGACAATGTTGACCGTTATATTTACGAGTGGCACTGGGTATTACAGGCTACCACGGTCAAGGCGCCCGGCACGCTGCTGTGTGATTACATTGAAATCCTGGCCGCGCAAACCAGCGCCCTGCGCAGAATATATTATTGTGATCACATTGCCCCCGGATCCTATCAGGTGCGAGCGCGATTAAAACAACCGCCATCCAGCAGCACCAAGGTTTCTGCTGAAGTTTATTTTGATTATGTCGAGTCCATTATTTACGACGATTTTTCATATCCCGGCTCATCTCTACTGGCGCTCCGGGCCTTGGCCACAGACAAACTGTCCGGCGGCATGCCTAATGTTTCTTTCATCGCCACCCGTTCCACAGTGCCTGTCTGGACGGGCGCCGCATACGAAAACAAACCTGCCAATAATCCGGCCTGGGCGTCTTATGACGTGCTGCACAATGCCCATTACGGTGGCTGCGTTCCTGCAAACCGTATTAAATATGCCGACTTTGCGGCCTGGGCGCAAAACTGTATTACGCATTATCAAAGCGCCGGCGTCGTCTCTCCGACAAGTTTTTTCTGCAATCTTTATGTTGATGCATCCGTCAGTATTCGTAAGATTTTAAATACGATTGGCTCGCTCGGACGAGGAAACACCGTCCAGATGGGAAGCGACTTTACCTGCTTTGTCGATAAGCTGGAGACCATGCCCGCCCAGTCGTTTATTTTCAATATGGGCAACATCAACAGCAATTCCTTTGCGCTCGAATACCTGCCGATGACCGACCGGGCCAATGCCGTTGACGTGACCTATTGGGACAAGGACGATCTCTACAAGCAAAAAACATTAGAGGTCCATGCCATAGATTTTGATTCAACATTAGTTGAAGTCAAAAAAACACAGATCACCCTGCCTGGCTGCACGTCGCGCGCAGAAGCCCTATGCCATGCAAATTTCGCCATGAACTGCAATCGCCTGCTGACGGCCACGGCCTCCTGGGGTGCGGACATCGACGCCATTGGTTGTCTGCCCTGGGATGTTATCGAAGCGCAGCATGACATGACGCTGTGGGGCGATGGCGGCCGGGTTGTTGCCGCCGCACTTACCACCATTGAACTGGACAAGGAAGTAACCATCGACCAGGGGACAACCTACGCGCTCCGGATCCAGGACGCCGCCACGGACGAGATCAAGGAATATACAATCGCCAGTGTCGTCGTTCCCTGTACGTATTCCATCATCGGCACGTTTAATCCCATCCCCGCGTTGCACGACAAATGGACTATGACCAGCACGGGATCCGCGACGAAATTATTCCGGATGATTAAAACCAGCCGGACAAGCGACCTGACCCGGAAATTAATCTGCCTTGAATATAATGCTGATATTTACGATGACTCCGGAACACTGGAACCGCCGGAGTCTCCGGGGCCTAAGATATACGTGTCAAACCTTAAGGCAGAAGAAATCCAGAAGTGGAACGGATCTCCGGATACGGACGTGTCGCTGTCCTGGACTGGTTTCGCTCCAGGATGGTTCATTTCCTGGCGTCGGTCGGCAACATCGCCCTGGGTTGCCGCAGGAATGACCAGTGTCCCATATTTCCGGATATCTGGCCTGGATGCCGGGATTACATACACATTTTGCGTTTCCCATACACGCAATCCTGGCGATGGCGTTACGGTTAATCTAGCTTATACCGGCATTATCGTCCCACCAACAACGCCGCTTAATTTCACCGTTTTTATCGTCGGCAACCATATCGGGATGACCTGGGATGAGGCCACGGACATCACCACGACCGGATACAAAATCTATCTCGAAGACGTCTGTATTGCCGGACCGTTACTGGATACCCGTTATGATTACACAGAGGAATTAGTGTTTGGCATATATAACTTTACACTTATTGCCGTCAACAAAGGTGGCGCCAGCGTCAAGGCAGCAGCGGCCAGCATCACGATTAAAGTGCCAGACACACCGGTTCCTGTCGCCGTCCTGGTGGGCGAAATGGCCATCGTGACCTGGCCATCATGCAAGACCACTTTTGCTATTGCGCATTACCTCGTAAACGAAATAAACAACGGGAATTCCTTGAGATTCATTGAACGGGTAAAGTGGACCGATGAAAAAGAATATTCGGTTGTCGCTGTAGATGTCAATGGCAACGAGAGTGAAGCAGGCACTATCATTCTCGAAATTCCGCACGTTCCCACATGCACAGCCATTGTTACAACGGGATTGATTAATGCGATCCGATTGGACCTGACCTATGATAATTCGTTTCCGGAATTTGCCGTTCTTGAAATATGGGCATCTAGGCACAACAATCACTCAATGGCAAACAAAGTGGGAGAAACTGCGGCAAAAGAATGGACGCACAGTGGGCTCGAATTGATCAGTATCTGGTATTACTGGGTACGTATTCGCGATAAATACGACAATCTTGGTATATGGTACCCACCGGCAATGGACAGTGGCGTCATTGGAATGACATCGGTGGATCCCCACGACTTTTTGGAATTATTAACTGACAGAATAACCAAAAGTCAATTAACCGCCGATCTTCTTGCGCCGATAGAATTACTCGATCGGGTCATCCCGGAATCAATTTTAGAACTGGTACTGGCCGGCGACAAAACACGCACCAAAGATCGAATCAGTACACTTCTTGGCGCAGCGATCCTTGGACTAGACGGCACAACACAAACAGACGGGTTTATTTATGAAGAACGACAAGTAAGGGTCGAAGCCGAAGCAGCTGTGGCACTAATTGCAACGACACTTTCTGCTGTATTACTTGGCACTGATGGATTGGGGACAACCGCAGGTAAAATTTATGATGAACGAGTTGTCCGAGTATCAGCCGAGGGTGCGATAGCATCAAGTGTTTCAAATCTTTCCGCTACGATTCTTGGCGCTAACGGTCTTGCCACAACCGCAGGTAAAATTTATGATGAACGAGTTG
>CAYGNV010000002.1:0-13031 GCA_964351355.1 uncultured Smithella sp. | reverse complement strand
CTTGGCGCTAACGGTCTTGCCACAACCGCAGGTAAAATTTATGATGAACGAGTTGCCCGAGTATCAGCCGAGGGTGCGATAGCATCAAATGTCCAATCTTTAAGCACAACGGTTGGCGGGCATACCACGTCAATTCAGGCAAATGCGTCAGCTATTTCAACAATCGATGGAAATTTCCGTGCCGTTTATACAGTAAAGATGAATGCTAATGGCCGTGTTGCAGGGTTTGGTTTATCTATGGCTGCGGGAGTCCCATCAGAATTCATCGTCGTTGCCGACAGTTTCGCCCTGGTCAACGTCAGCGAGACTACTCACACAAGCGGAGTTCTGGTAATAGGACAATATTACAATCTGAAAACATATGTATTGAACGATAACTTCAGCAATGTTGGCGGAACCAATACCGTTGGCGAAATTTTCAAGGCCACCGGAACCACGCCGACGTGCTGGGCAAATGCTAGTGTCATCGCTGAAGTGCAAGTTCCATTTATTGTCGGCAATATTAACGGGGTCTCCACCGTCGGCATCAACGGCAACCTGATCGTCGATGGGTCAATTATCGTTAGATCATTGGCGTCCGGTACCATCACATCCAAAACCATCGCTCTCGCAGTTACCGATGGCCAGGGTGATGCGTATATCGCCGCCGGGAAAACGGATTTTGCCACAACAAATGCGGGGTTTATTCTTGGGATTGACGACTCCGACGGCAATAAAGCCAAATTGTATATTGGGAACACTACAAAATATCTTGTTTGGGACGGAAGTGATCTGAGTATCGGCGGCGATATCATTACAACTGGAAACATCAAGGCGAATAACGTCACAAATGTAGTGGTATTCTATAGCACTACTGATGTTGCGTGGAGTGACGTATCATGGAAAGAATCCATGACTCAATCAATTACAACGAGCGGATATCCAGTTTTTATTAGCGTTTCAATCCCGGCATGGGGCTCTGGTCCTGGAGCTGCATCATTCCGTCTTTATAGGGGAAATACACTTATATTTTCCCCTGGCCAATTTGTGGTGTGGCAAGGCTACGCACTGACCCCGATTAACTTTCAGTTTGTGGATACACCAGCCGCAGGAACACACACATATAGTATTCAGTTTCTACCAGATTCCGCTACAATTACACTGGACTCACAGTCTGTATTTTTCATGGAAATTAAACGCTAAAAGAAAGGGAGATAAATCATGTTGACAATCGACGACATCAGAAAAGAACAGGTTTTGGCGGAGATTATTTCGCAACGAGACATCATGATCATGAATCAGCACGTGGATATGGTGAACCTGAAAGAAGCAAACACACAACTCGAAGCAAAAATTAAAACATTAGAACCAACAGTCAAAGGGGAATAAATCATGACTAACTGGTACAGGGCAGGCATCGTTGACGTCGTATCGGCCTCGAAGAGCATTGTCGGGGCAGGGACTCTGTGGGAAGACCAGGTAGCAGCCGGGGATCTGTTCACCCTGGACGGCGATCATTTTTATGAGATCGAAACCATCACGGATGACACGCACATTGTTCTGAAAACGAATTACCTGGAATCTTCAGGTGACGATCAGTCGTACGCAATCATCCGTAACTTTGCATCCACGACCAACGCCACACTTGCGGCACGCTTAGCTGAGCTGCTGAATCGCTGGCACACGCGCGAGGACGAATGGTATGCCTGGCACAATGGCACGCGAACTGGCGGCACCAACCACGACGGTCGTTACCCGTTCACCGATGCGGCAGGCGATGTTATTCTCATTGCCTGCCCGGATAAAATGGCTGCACTGAATGGTTTTACTTATATTGCCTATGCTTCGTCGGATGCGGGCGCAAATTTTACCCTGAATCATGATCCCAATCTGGATTTTATCGCGTTCCTGACTGTGGCCGAAGAAATCGAAACGCCCGTTGCCTCGGATTTTACAGGCTTATGGAAAAAGTATCAGGGCGACCGATCCTTTACTTATATTGCCTATGCCTCGGACGCGAACGGCACGGACTTCACGTTAACTTTCAACGCTGATCTACATTACATCGCAATTAAAGCAACAACTGTCGCCATCCCCTCCCCCGTTGTAACGGATTTCACTGGACTCTGGAAGAATTATAAGGGCACCACTGGTGCCGGATTAAATATCCTGGGCGAATATGCAACACTGGGAGCATTGGAATCCGCGCATCCAACCGGAAGCCTGGGTGACGCTTACCTATTGGTTGACGGGTCGCTTTGTGTGTGGACAGGAAGCGCATGGTTCAATGCCGGCAACATTCAGGGCGATAATGCGTATGTTTATGTTGCTTACGCTTCAGCGGATGATGGGACAGACTTCACGACAACCTTTGACGCTGATCTTAATTATATTGCGATACTGGCAACGGATACGGCGATATCCGCACCAGCAGTCGGAGACTTTAGCGGCCTTTGGAAAAACTATAAAGGTGCTACTGGCGAAGCCGGGGATGATGCCTATATATATATCGCATATGCCTCAGCCAGCGATGGGACTGATTTTACTATGACCTTTAACGCCGCGCTGGATTATATCGCGGTTAAAAACACAACCTCTCCTATTGCGAATCCTGCGGTTGGCGACTTTACTGGCCTATGGTTTAATTACAAAGGAGACAAAGGAGATCAGGGTGACGCTTCAACAGTTCCGGGACCTCAAGGAGACAAAGGTGACAAGGGAGACCAAGGGGATGCGTCAACAGTTCCGGGACCTCAAGGAGACAAAGGTGATCCGGGTGATGGCAATGTAAACGGCCCGGCGTCGGCCACTAACGAAAATATCGCGGTATTTGATCAAGCTACGGGAAAGTTGCTCAAAGACAGTGGTGTTGGAATAGCCTCATTGGCCCCGAAAGCGAACCCCGCTTTTACCGGCACTTTCGATTTAGCTGCCGCAACGGAACTGACTATTGATTCCGGTGCAGTCACGGTCACGCAAGCCAAGCATCGGATCAATACAACTGGTGGCGCAGGATCAAGTGATCTGGTTACAATCAACGGTGGCAGCGTTGGAAGATTGCTTCTTATCAGGGCTAATACCGCAGGCAAAACGGTTGTTGTTAAATCAACTGGAAATATTCTGACGGGTGGTTCTGACATCACCCTTGACAGTACGAGTAAATATGTTCTGTTTGTTTATGATTCTGCTTTATCCAAGTGGGTTGTTGTTGGTGGCGGAGGAAGTGCGAGTGTTGGTTTTGCGTGGTCAACTGTAACTGGAGCTACAAATGCAGTAACGCAGAATGGTTATGCTTGTAATACAGCAGGCGGGGCATTTGCACTAACACTTCCCGGTTCACCAGCAGTTGGTGCTGTTGTTGCCATTACAGATGCAGCCGGAACATTCGACACACTCAACTTAACGATCGGAAGAAACAGTCTCAAGATAATGGGTCTTGCAGAGGATTTAGTAGTATCAACAAAATACGCGGCGTTTAGTCTTGTGTATGCCAGCGCAGCTTTAGGATGGAGGATAGCATGAGTAATTTAGGTCAGTTTTTACCCGGCAGGATGCAGAATACGGCGATGCTTTTCCCATCGTCAGCAACATATGTTATCCCCTACACAGGCAAGTATCGTCTATCTGCTTTAGGCGCAGGTGCTTCGGGTGGTGCGATATTCCAAACCACTGCTGGCGGTGCTGCTTCTGGTGGTGGTGGAGGTGCTTTTTCAGAAATAGAAGTTGACCTTATCGCTGGCGATGAAATCACCATTGTAATTGGTGCGGGTGGAGCAGCGGCAGTTTCGTCAACAAGCGGCACGGGAGTTGACGGGACAAACGGTGGAGCCACTACGATAGTTTGCGCTGCACGCAGTGTCAATATGAGCGCTGGCGGTGGAGTTAAGGGATTATGGACTAAAACCAACGCTGAGAACAAAGCAGGCGGCGCTGGCGGAACGGCTTCTGGTGGGACGCTTAATGCAACTGGCGGAGCGGGTGGTGCAGCTACGCATTTAACTAACGGTGCAACGGCAGGCGGTGGTGGTGGTTCAGGAAGCCCCTTTGGAACTGGTGGTGCAGGTGGTTCGGCCATATCCGCTGGTGCTGCGATGGCGGCAAACGGTGGTGGTGGTGCAATTGGGGGTTTTGTTGGAGGTAGTCCGACTGCTGCAAGTGATGCAGCAGGTGCTGGTACGGGAGGGAATGGCGGTCTTGCTACAAGAGGAGTAAATAGACTTGGGTTGGTAAGTAAAGCAAGTGCAGATGGAGTGACTAGGGGAGGATTGGCTCAATCAGCAACCACATTTGCAGCAGGATTTGAGTCCTTATGTGACCCTTTTAGACAACTAAGTGGTGGTGGGGGTGCTAGTAATGGTGAAGAAGGTGGTCCCGGTGGCGGGGGAGCTGGGCGAACGGGATATTTTCCTGCGGGTCTGGGCGGCGTTTGTGGTGGTGGCGGTGGTTGTGCATATGCTGGGGCAGCAGCAGGTGGTTCTTCAGTGTGTGGTGGTGGTGGAGGAGGAGCAGCAACAACAACATCAGGCCCAGCAACGTCTGGTGCAGGTGGCCGTGGCCTTGCAGCAATTGAAAGGATAGGGTAAATGAAAAATCAAAACAAAACAAACTTTTCATATTTTACAGTTGAGGTAGTATTAAATGATGGGGAAAAGTTTACTTTTGATAATGCGCTTTCAATTAAACCAGACCAAGGATTGCTTGTGATAACAGACGGCACAAAAACGAGTGTTTTCCCTTTAATGAATGTCAAGTCATACTCATTCACAGGTTACGGAAAAGGAGAATAGCAATGGTTTATCAAATCTTAGATGACGAAGGAGATGTAATTAACACAATTAACGCTGAACTGGATTTTGTGGAAATACACTATCCCGGACGATATAGGGATGTAACCCCCCTCCCTGCACCAGAACCCAGAAAGCGCATCTTAACTCGCTTTGAATTCCGTAGTCTGTTCACTTTTGCTGAAATGGTTGCAATTACGACAGCGGCAAAAACGGATGTTGGTGTTGAGGTTTTTATGAAATCGATGGAAGTCGCTGAAGAAGTTGATCTTGATTATCCTGACGTTGATCAGGGGCTAGATTATCTCATACTTCGAGGGCTTATCCCGCCGGAGAAGAAGAAACAGATTTTGGGGTGAAGCTGCGAAATAACGAATAAGGAGACCAAGTGGATCAGGTAACACGTCCCCCCCCAGCGTTGTGCATTCCGCAAGGCAGCCCGGCCCTCCCTCCGGGCTGCCTCCTCTTTTTGATCAACGAGCGTAGACAAATGTAGACAAAATAAAAACGGGCTCCATCTCTGGAGCCCTTATTCCTGGTGGGCCAGGGCAGAATTGAACTGCCGACACTCGGATTTTCAGTCCTGAGTTATCCCTCGTCCCATAACGCTTTCCGCGTTTTAGCGTAGATAATGCCTTACTCAGCCTTCACTTTCGTAGAACGCCCCTTATGCTGCGCGGCTTTTGCCGTCTCATACGCCGCCTGAATTACCTTTTCGGCATCCCGCAGGTTTTCGACCGCGACATGCGTATAAAATTCAGTGGTACCTATTTTGGAATGTCCCATATATCCCTGGATCAGCCGCATGTTAATGCCCTTTCCCATTAAAAAAGTCGCCACGCTATGCCGAAATAAATGCGGATAAACGTGCCGCGTGATCTCTGCTTTTTTACAGGCCCTGGCCAGGGCTTTGCGGATCTGTAAAACCGGTCTTTCTGTTTTCTTATTCAGGAAAACAAAAGTATCCGGCTTTAACTTATCCACGCTGATTTCCTTTAGCGCGCCCATGAACCAATCGGTCAATGGTAAAATCTTATAGCTGCCACCCTTCTGGATGACCCGCAGCAGACGGTTTTTAAAATCGATATCCTTGCGCTTAATCTGCCGAGCTTCGTCCATCCGGAGCCCCAGGGAAAAGAGCGCCAGAAAATAGGCCCTGTAAAACGGCTCCGCGTTATCTAATATTTTTAAAACTTCGTCAATTCCTAATATTTGGGGCAGCGGACGTTTATGTGGCAGTCGTTCTGTCCGTTCGGCCGGCGCCGGGATAGCATACTTCTTTTTAATCCATTTGCGGAATCCGGAAAAATAGTCCAGTTCTTTGTTGATGGTCCGGTTCGATGCCTTTTCGGCCTTGCGCATCTTGATATACAGTTCCATGTTGTCCGTGTCCTCCGCCTTGAATTTTCCGAGGATCGGCTGATAATGGGCATGGTAGCAACTGTTAATATCGGTGTGCGTGGATGGCCGATGATAAATTTCGGAATAGTCGTCCAGATATTTTGGGAAGAGATCCGTAACCAGGGTTCCTTTTGGCCGGATTGGTTCCGCCGCCGCTTTTTTCTTCCGGGTCTTGGCCAGAAGCGCCTCGATCTCGCGCGCTGACGTGGCCGTGGTGACACTTTCGGGCAAATGCTGATAGATGTGTCGCCCATTGCGCCCATGAGGCCAATAATTGACAATAAACCGCAAATCGACGCCTTCACAGGCCGGGCACTGATCCAGCGCCCCGGCGCTTCGTTTTCGACATAATTTGCAGACGGTTGTTAGTGCCATGATTATTTTTGATCCCAGATTTCGCAAAAGGCCCGTGCAAAGCAATACGGGATTACGACGAAAGCGATGCCCGCTGCTGCGGATGCGGCCTCTTGTGGCGCGCTTTTAGAAAATAGCATGCCGGCTATAAAAGTGATGCCGCCAACAATAGCACCGATAATGACCAGAACCCAAACAAAAGTCCTCACGTGAATTACCTCGCAAAATCTCTTAATTTGATTTTTGAATCGTCCGTTTCATGTTTCCATCAAAATGGACATTATCTTTTCTAAAGCAATTCGTTCTGATTTTTTCGGCGCCCCTCCACACGCAACAATTGCCTGTGCAGATGCGGCCACCATGATGCGGTAATTTAGCGGCATGGTTTGCAGTTGCTTGCATATATTATCCATTTCATCTAGCGTGATGGCGCGAAACCATTCACCCGCGTGATAATCGTTGAAGTATGGCCAATGAGTATCTTCGGTTAATTTTTCGCCCATGCGCTGAAGAAATGAAAACACGATCCGTCTTTCGGCTTCACTGGTTGTGCCGTCTATCCGGGATAATGACATTAATGCTTTTACTGCAATATCATGGTTTTTAACAGCAGCTCTTATTTCATGCCGCGTTTTGTCTACCATAGCTTTTCTCGCAATATCTTCCGCCGTATCTTGTTCTGTAATTGTCACGGTCATGCTCGTTTTAATTGGGCGGTTAACAACTTCATTACTCTTAGATTTGTAGAAAAAAAATAGGAATATTGCGACACCAATTACTATTATGAAGAATAACATAGCCATATATCATCCTCACTGTTCATGGTCAAAATACCCGCCAGGGATAATAGACGGTGCAATTACCCTGTTTTTCCTTCCATGGTTTGGCCAGCTTCACTATGATTCTTTGGCTGCCGACAGGTTGTCTAAAACCTTTTGCTTTTCCGCCAACTCTTCCTGGCAAATTGTCGCTTCATAATAAGCCACGATAATATCTTTAAGAGCCGTGCTGTATCTGGTATTCGACCGCAACACTGTATCTGTTTTGGCCTTTAAATCGGCAATATTAATTTTTGGTTGATAGGCGGTATCAGGGTCAGATACAGAATTGGCTAGGCTTACCGCCATTTCATATTGCTCGTTTTTCATATTTCCTTGGCCGGTTAATATCCACTCAATTGTTTTTTCAAAATGTAAGCTAATTTTGCATAAAACATCCAATGATGGTTTTAATTTTGCGTTTTCGATTTTACTTATATCTTGTTGCTTTAATCCAAATAAACTAGCAAAATCAGCTTGTTGCATGTCTCCACGAAGCAATTTAATTTGCTGGCCGATGGCAACATAATCCAAATTTGAATATTTTTTTTCATTCATACGCTTTTTTCGCTTGACATGTACGCTTATATCGTTTACATATGCACCAACATTAAAAAACGAGGCACCAAATCTTAACGCCTCACTACACCGCGGGAGAAATTATGCTAAGCCAAACTTTTCAAATTTTTCGCTTGACATGTACGCTTATATCGTTTACATATGCACCAACATTAAAAAACGAGGCACCAAATCTTAACGCCTCACTACAACAACAGGAGAAAAATCATGGAAACTTGGTTAAAATTCTTAAGAGACATATTCCCCGGCTTTTCCGATGATGAAATTCAATTAATGGTCGCCTCACTTCTCATGCACTCCCCTTTGGCGGAGTCTGCCGAAGAAGTAACCGCTGGAGGCCAATAATGCCCCATTTGGCAATGCCTTCTTTTTCTCCGCGCATTTTATTCAGTAGCTGTTCGTATTCGGCGTCGGATATTTCTGCGTCTAATCCGGGGTCTGGCTTTACAAACAGCGGCATATCTTTTTCAATGTCGGCCTTTGGTCTGCCGCTTACTTCATGCAGGATCTGGATAAAAACATCACGACGTTTCATGATTTTAACTCCATTACAATTTATTATCGTTTGCATATGCACCAACATTAAAAAACGAGGCACTAAATCTTAACGCCTCACTACAACAACAGGAGCTTTTATGGCTCAAAAAACAGTAAAAATGAAAATTAAGTGTGTTGACCGTCTTATGCCGGCGCTTTTAGAGCTTGATCTTTACCTCGATAGTTTTCGGCAATTTTCCCATGGTCTCAGAAAACTTTTTCTCGACATCGAGAAGCATCCTTCTAAAATTAGCAAACTCATCCGTATTGAGTCTGCGCCCGCAACCAACAGCCGGACAACAACTATCGTTACGCTTAAACCAACCGATTTTTTTCTTGATATTTTGACCGCATGCCGGACAGGGAAGTTCGATAATATTTTCATCAAGCGTAATCATCCAAAAACCTCCAACAAAAAGGAATAGTAACAAATGTTAACATCTAAAGAACACATAATCAATCGAAAAATCATCATCATTCAGGCCGATTTGACGCAAACGGCATTTGCCCAAAAGGCGGGGATCAGCCGGATCGGTCTCTATAAGGCCCTTACCGGGCAAACAAAAAACAAGAATATGCACACGCGGATCTGTGACGCCCTGGGCGTTGCGAAGGAAGTCTTCTGGCCGGAATTCTACGGCGTGGACGCTGGCAACGATAACGGCAATGGCGCTACAGTCTCTCATAATGTCACGGTAAACAATCAAGCAGCTGGAGTAAATTAATAATTTACGGAGGGAATCTTAATGGATAGTAACACCTTGCGCGAGACTCTTTACAAAACAATCCACCTCAATAAAAAACCTCTCAAGGTTATCGCCGAAGAAATCGGCATCTCTGAAAATTACCTGACCCGCGCCGCCCTGCCGGACGCGGAAGACTCCGATACCGGCACCGGCTGCCGGTTCCCTCTCAAAAGACTTATTCCTTTGATCCGGGCGACAAATGATTATTCCGTGCTCGATCATATCGAGCAATCACTCGGCCGTTTCGGCGTCCTGCTACCGTCCTCAGCAGGTACGCCGACGGCCGACATTTGCCGCCTGACGATGAAATCCTGCGCGGAGTTTGGGGAACTGGTGTCGGAGGTTGAAAAGGCTCTGGCCGACAACACGATTAACCCAAAAGAGCGCGAACAGATCCTGCGCGAAGGTTATCACGCCGTCCAGGCGATTATGGCCCTTATGGCCGCATGTAAGGGTAAAGAACTTTAACAGTAAGACATGAGTTAATTTATGACCAAAGCGGAAGAAATAACATCCTTAAAGGCGCGCGTCTCCGAACTTGAAAGCCTGATGGCCGAAGTCAAACAGACGCTGGGCATTGGCCGCACGGATGACGCCGCCCTCCAGGACGCCATGGCGCGCATGCTGGAAGGCGACAATAAGCCCCTGGATAGATACATCCGCCGCGGCGGCAAGATCCCACAGCAAGGAATCGCAGCATGATCACTTACGAAGAAATAGGCCGCACGATCGGCGCCCTGGTGGATGAAAAGAACAAAGCCTATGGCAGCTCGTTTCAGTTTGCCGGTGAAATCCTCAAAGTCCTGTACCCTGACGGAATCCGTCCGGATCAATATCCCGACATGCTCTACATAACCCGCGTCATCGACAAGCTATTTCGCATCGCCACGTCCAAAGACGCATTCGGCGAAAATCCCGCCCAGGACATCGCCGGGTATTCGATCCTTCAATGCAAGGAACTTAAAACTTAACACTTAAAACTTAAAACTGGAGCGTGGCGACCATGACCAATAAAAGCATTTTCCGCGAGATCAAAGACGGCGATGACGTCAGCGATATTGTTTTCAAGACCATCATTGTATTGTCTATCCTTGTCGTAATCGCCGCGATTATCAGCGCTATTTCGACAGTCAACCAAGCGCCGGTGGTGAGCCTGGCCACGAAATATCAAAAAACTTTGGTGCAGCGCGAGGCGGATCCGATCTGGCGCGCGGAACAAAAACGCCTACACAAAAAGCACGGCAACGGGCGGACGATCATTTATACGCCTGATGAGGTTTATTTTTATGACGATCACGGCAGAAAACGCCGGTTTATTTAGCGTGAAGCCCTGGCCGGTGACAGGGGAATATCAACCCTAGTGAGGTCTTAAATAAAAAGTACACATCGTATGATCGTCGGCGCCGGCCGACGTTAAAAAACGGGAGGACACCATGGCTGGAATCATCATCGTCGCAATTGTGAGTTTCATCGTCGGTTTTGCCTGGGGCACTGGATGGATGACGTTTCGCGTTGAGTATCTCCGAAAACGCATTGACGCCGCGGCCCGGCAAGCCGCCGGAATCCAGAGAAAGGACGCATAAAACATGAAACACCTGATCACAAATCCCATCAGTAGTTTTATCGTGATGTTCGTCGGAATTCTGGCGGTCATATTGTTGTGGGCCACCTACCGCCCGGAAATCCAGAACGCCCTCCGAGTGGCGCAACGCCTCATTTTTGGATGACAACAATGAATTTAGATGAATTGATGGACAAAGTGAAAGGGGCCAATAAGACATTACAATCAGAGCTTGAAGTTCGATGGCCTAAAGATAGCCGGGTGCAAGTCTTCTTGAGTTGCAATCAGATAACCGCATCAGACGGGACTGTAGTGAGCCATGACGGAAGTGATGGAACAATTCGCGTGTCCATAGATCGTAAACCAGATTATTACGGCCGCTATCAGAGAGCATTTGTGCGTAACATTCATTACCGCGATGTGGTGAGCCCATGAACCGATACGGAATACATGAAGCACAGCGTCTCTTGAGGCGCGCCAACGAAATAAACCCGGACGCCGCAGCCCTGGCCGTCAAGGCCATGCAGCAACTGGCCGAAGCCAACATCATTCCAACACACGCCATGTATTACATCAACGAGGCCCTGCCGGGCGCGTCATTAACCGATAAAGAAAGGGAGCTTTTATCCGCATGAACATTTACATCGCATCATCATGGAAAAATCAGCACGCCGTCGAAATGCTCACCGCCCGGCTTCGCCAGCTAGGCCATGAGGTCAAGAGTTTCGTTGAAAACAATAATTTTGAACATGAAAGAAAGATACCGTTTGATGAATGGGTATGGTCCTCAGAAGGCGCGCAATCGTTTGAATTTGACACGTCCGCTACGATATATTCCGACCTGGTCATCTATATCGGTCCGTCCGGATGCGATGCATGGGCGGAAGTAGGCGCGGCCTGGGCCGCCGGCACAACTGTCTTTGGCTTGATGTCCAAAGGTGAACAGATCGGCCTCATGCGCCGCATGGCCACCTGGTTCAAAAGCGTCGATGAACTGATCGATGCCTTAAATATCAAAACCGAAGAAGATATATAATTCATAGAAAAAACCGGCCCGCGAGGATGCCCTCTGGCGCGACTTTTACTGACGCCCCTTATCTTTTCATGGCCGAAAATCGACAACGGAATATTAAATGGGAATCGTACTCAAGCATTTATCGGAAACACAGCGCGCCTCGATCGCGCGATCTCTTTTCAAGGTCACATCCGAGGAAAAAGGCAAGGGCGAGATCCACGGCCTCTGCCCGATCCACGGAGAATCAAATCCGTCATTTTCGTATAACTACCAGAAGGATTCTTACAACTGCTTTTCGTGCGGTGCATCCGGTGATTTGATACGCCTATGGTCCGAGATCAAAGGTCTTGGCCAGACGGAAGGTTTCAAAGCGTTCTGTGAAGAATTCGGCATTGAGCTGAAGCATGATGATCATCATCATGACGGTCATTCCCGCGTAGGCGGGAATCCAGAAAGCCACGCACCATCCACCATCCACAATCCACCAGACGCCCCCGCTCCCCTGGATCCATCCGCGCTCACCCATGAGCAAGTAGTCGAGCAAATGAACCGCGCCTGGGAGAAATTTCCCGCCTTGCCTGCGGCATTCGTCGGCCGGATGGAAAAAGAACGCGGCTGGTCTCCGGCCATGATCGAAATGCTTGATCTCCGCCTGGAGACCTGGCGCCTCAGTAAAAAAGGCGAACTCTATGCGGTCAAAGAACCAGTCAAGATTGCCATCCCGATCCGTAATTCATTCGGTTCCGTGACGGGTAATTTAATCAACATCCGCCTGTATCAGCCAGGTGCGAAAGAATACAAGATCATTTCATTCGGGAAAACAGTCGGAACATCGGCGCTTTTCCCTGGAGAACCACTTTGGGGAGATATCCAACCAGATGCAAGCAAACGTTTAGTCTTGCTCACCGAGGGAGAATCAGACACGATCTGCGCCCTGTCACACGGTTACAACGCCATCACTCAAACCAGCAAACTCATCAAATGGCCCAAAGAGCACCTTTCGCCGTTTAAAAACCGCGATGTCGTGATCGCCTATGACGCCGATGAGCCCGGCCAGAAATATGCCCGTGCGGCTGCGGAGGCTTTGACTGGCCACGCGAAAAGCGTCCGGGTGCTGCTATGGCCCGCCTTCATGGGAATGGACGAAACAGGGGCAATTCCAAAGAACCACGGCCAGGATCTGACCGACTTCTTTGTCCGTCACGGAAAATCCTCCGAGGATCTGCAACGCTTAATCGACACCGCCGCCCCCTGGCC
>CAYGNV010000001.1:12648-43927 GCA_964351355.1 uncultured Smithella sp. | reverse complement strand
TGCAGCTCAATCGATCTGGATTTCGCCATTTTTAATGCTTCCCGAATGGTCAAACCCTTAAAGTCCGGCATGCGCGAATCATCATCAATCTCATCTTTTATCACGTCCTCAACCAGGGGTTTGTCCACTGCAACCCATTGCAGATTGTTTGTCTTTTGAGGTTCAAATACCGGCGTTTCCCGGATGTTCGTCTTGAAGCAGTTGAGAATCTGGTCGCCGATATTTTTAAAAACCGGAGCGGCGGCCACACCGCCCCACTTGTCGCGCTTCGGTTCATCGAGAATCACCAAAATCACCACCTGCGGATTATCGGAGGGAAAGAATCCGATAAACGAGGTGCGCACCTTTTCTGATGAATAGACGCCGCGGGCAAAATCAAATTTCTGCGCGGTCCCGGTTTTGCCGGCAACCTCCACATTGATAATATGAGCGTTTTTACCGGTGCCGTCTTTTGCGCCGACCACTTCGGTCAGCATAGCGGTTATACGTTTTGCTGTCTCTGGAGAAACAACCCGGCGCACGGTTTCCGGAGCATACATTTTGACAGGCTGATTGTTTTTATCAGTCAAGCCACGTACAATATAGGGTTTCATCAAAACCCCGTTATTGGCTATCGCCGACATGGCTGAAACGAGCTGAATGGCTGTAACTGAAATGCCCTGGCCGAAAGCAATGGCCGCCGTGTCCACCTTGGTCCAACTCTTCGCGGGCCTTAAAATTCCGGCAGCCTCACCGGATAAATCAATTCCTGTTTTCGATCCAAAACCAAAGCTTTTAATATAGGCATAATACTTTTCCCGGCCGAGCTTTTCCGCTATTTTCGCAGAGCCGATATTGCTGGAGAACTTCAGAATATCACGCACGGACAGATAGCCGTGACGTTTCCGGTTACCTTCACGAATCACCCGATTGGCAACAGTATAATATCCATCCTCGCAATAAAAACGGTCTGCTTCTTTGACAACTTTTTCTTCCAGGGCACCGGCAACCAGAAAAGGCTTAAAGGTTGATCCGGGATCAAAGGAGTCCGCAATCGCGCGGTTTCGCCAGGCCTCCGACGTCAACCCCCTGATATTGTTTGGATTGAATCCTTTCTCATTGGCCATGGCCAAAATCTCACCCGTTTTCGGATCCATGACAATCGCAATACCGCCTTTTGCTCCTTTATCCAGCACAGCTTCTTTCAGATGAGTTTCCACCAGATACTGGATGCGACTGTCAATGGTCAGAACCAGATTGGCGCTTTCACCCTTGGGAGACGTATTCCTTTCAACATGCAGGAAAAGTTTTTTCCCTTTCGCATCTCTTGCCCAGCTCAGTTTTTCCGGCGTTCCTTTTAAATGCGCATCATATTTCTTTTCGAGTCCTTCCAGACCCTCGGCGTCAAAACCGGAAAACCCGATTAAATGAGCCGCCAGCGGACCGTTCGGATAAAACCGTTTCGGTTCTTTGATCAGAAAGACACCTTCAATATCTGCGGCCTCAACCTGCGCCGCCTGCTGCTGAGAAATTTTTCTGGCCAACCAGCAGAAACTCTTCGGTTCGGAAATTCTTTTAAGGACGGCGGATGAATCTAGATTCAGAATAGCCGCTATCTGTTGGGACACTTTCGCCTGATTGGTAATCCTTGTCGGGTCCGCGCACACGGAGTCCGCCAATACCGATATGGCCAGTTTCTCGCCGTTGCGGTCATAAATCATGCCTCTTTCAGAATGAATCGGTAGCGTGGTGATATGCTGTCGTTGAGCCAGCTTTTTTAATTTCTCGCCGGATAAAACCTGCAATTGAAAGGCGCGGGACAATAATGCAATAAACAAAATCAAAAAAATTGCCAGAAGGCTGGTCAACCGGAACTTCAGCCATTTTTTCGAGTCTGCCGCCATACTCACTCCCCTGTTTGTTTTAAAACAATCACCTGCTCCGCAGCGGGATAGGACATCTGCAGCTTATTTCTGGCAATATTTTCAATTCTCTGCGGCGCTTTGAGCATTGCTAATTCCAGCTTCAGTCTCTTTTGTTCTTCCAATAAATTTTCTTTGGCATTTAACGCTGCGGCAATGCCATATTCCATCTTGGTCATGCGGATGTGCGAACCGACATAAATCACTCCGACAAACATCAGGACAAGAGCCACCACAATATACGTCGGATACTTCACGCCGAAAGAGGCGGTGGTGGTCTCTTTGACTGGCCTGCCCTGTGGGATGGCCTGTGCTCCTGCAGTCTGCGCCATTTTAAATCCTTTCTGCCACGCGCAATTTTGCGCTGCGCGCGCGCGGGTTTAGCTGAGTCTCGCTGACGGAGGGCGCCACTGCTTTACGCGTCAAAACTTTCAGGACGGCTTTTTTTTGACAAACGCAGTAAGGAATATCTTTCGGACAGACGCAGGTCGCGGCCATCTCGCGAAACAAGTTTTTTACAATCCTGTCTTCCAGCGAGTGAAAGGAAATCACACAAATGCGTCCACCGACCGAAAGCGCGCCTACAGCGCCTTCTATCGCCGGAACAATACATTCGAGTTCGTTGTTGACAGCTATTCGGAGTGCCTGAAAAGTTCGTGTGGCGGGATGAATTTTCTGCCGCTTCATGTGTGCAGGCATGACCGAAGTGACAAGATCGGCCAATTCTATCGTCGTCTCGATCGGCGAGACTTGTCTGGTTCGCGATATTGCCCGGGTAATTCTTGCGGCCATTTTTTCTTCCCCGTATAGCCTGATAATCTTTTCCAGTTCAACTGAACTGAAATGGTTGACAATATCATAAGCACGAAACTTCAAGTCCTGATCCATCCGCATATCCAGCGGCGCTGCCTGGCTGAAACTAAATCCTCTATGTGCCGTATTCAGTTGATGGGAAGAAACCCCCAAATCCAGAAGCACGCCATCAACTTGATCAATATTTAATTCTTTCAGTACGGAGGCCAGGTCGGCAAAATTTGCTTTGATCAGGACTTTACGCGATCCGAACGGCGCCAGCCTCTCTTCGGCAGCTCGCAGGGCATCCGCGTCGCAATCTATTCCGATCAACGTAGCCTCAGACTTTTCCAAAATCGCGCGGGCATGCCCCGCGCCGCCTATCGTGCCGTCCACATAAATGCCGGTTTTGTTTCCCACAAGCCACGAAAACACTTCTTGAAGCATCACCGGCTCGTGAGTAAAATCGGCGCTCATGGTCATATCCCCAGATCAGCAGCGATATCGTTATCTCTGTCAATTTCGCCACTGGCCATTTTTATTTTTTCTTCAAAACGGTCTTTGGGCCAGATTTCTATATTTTTCAGCATGCCTGCCAGGATGATATCTTTCTCCAGTTTTGCATATTCGCGCAGTGTCGGGGGGATCAACACTCGTCCCTGACTATCCAAATTACAGTCCACAGCTCCGGACATAAAGAATCGCTGAAAATCGCGAAACCCCTTGTTCAAGATGGGCTTTTGTGATACCTTTTCTTCAATGATTCGCCATTCAGCAAAGGGGAATACTATTAAATACCCATCCCAGTTCGTAATGACCATTCGATTGTCATACTTTTCCGCAAATACGTCGCGGAACTTGGACGGGAAGATTATTCTCCCTTTTTCATCGATACTGTGATGATATTGGCCGCGAAAATCAGACACTCGGAATCCCTCCACAATAAGCCACTTTACTCCACATGGCCGACTATAGAGAGGGAAATTGACTTTGTCAAGAAAAAAATTAATATTTTTCTTATCAAATAACTTAAAATCACTAAGAAAACAGGAAATGTAAATCGATTATTGACAACTGATTTGCACGAAAGACTTTCCAGACAGCCCGAAAGAAACACCTATTCGCTATGGGTGGCATTCCAAAGAAGGCGGGGATAAATATTAAAACAAAATAAAATTAAATAGATAAATAGCAAAGTGTCTGTTATTTATTGCTGTCGGCGCCATAGCGAAAACGCAGGATCGCATTGTTATGAGCATCTAATGACGATGAAAAAAAGTGAGTGCCGTCTTTTTGAGAAACAAAATACAGGTAATCAACATCTGCCGGATTGAGAACCGCCCGAAAAGAATCCAACCCCGGATTGGCAATAGGTCCTGGTGGCAACCCTTTGATAATATAAGTATTATAAGGTGATTTTCTTTTGTAATGACTTCGCAGAATTTTTCCGTTGAAATCTTTCAGATCATAAACAGCAGTAGGATCACACTGGAGTGGCATTTTCTTTTTTAATCGATTATAGAAGACAGCCGCAATCATTGGCTTTTCTGCCGAATTTCCCGATTCTTTACCGACCAGTGAAGCAAAAGTAACAAATTGATGGGGATCAAAACCTCTTTCCGCCGCCTTAGTAATCATTTCCGGTGAAATTTTACTCCAGAAACGCTCCGCCATGATGCGCATAATCTCCCGGGTGGTCAGGGAGCGATTAAAAAAATATGTGTCAGGAAAAAGATACCCTTCAATCGAAGATCCCAGAACACCTAGAGATGATAAAAACACCTCATCCTCAGCCAATTCAAAAAAGGCTTTTTCATCGATCAATTTGTATTCTTTGAGACGCGCGGCAACTTCCTTCAGCGAATAATCCTCGTGAATCGTCACGCGATAATTTTTAATTTCGCCACGAATGAGTTTATCAACCAGTTCAGACGGGGAAAGAGAAGTGGCAAACTCGTATTCACCGGCGCGAATAGACCGTGTGCCCCCTTTGATGCCGACCAAACCATAAAATAAAAACCTGTTTTCAACCAATCCGACATCACTGAGAATTTCCGTCACTTTAATCAAACTGGTGCCTGTCGGAATATCGACCAATACGGTTTTATCTTTAGCCGCATCAATCGGAGTCTTTGCATAGATGAGCAGCCATACGCCAAATACAACTGCCAGGGCACACGGCAGTAAAAAGGCATAAAATAAAATTTTGCTTATCTTTCTCTTCATTTTTCGTCACATTTTAAGGATGTCATGAAATAATTGGAATATCGAAAGGGCAGGATTCAAAATTGCCCGGCAGTTAATTTATCAGCGCAATCCAAATAATTTTGCAAAATCAGGCAAGCCGCCAACTGATCTACTTTCCCCTTTCTTTTTTGCCAGCGGACACCGGATGAAATTAAAATATCCTCAGCCTCTTTAGTCGTCATGGTCTCCGGCCATTTTACCACCGGCAGTAAAAATGTTTTATCGAGCAAATGGGCAAAACGGTTAACCTTTTCACACTGAATGCCCTCGGAATCATCCAGCCGCACGGGATAACCGATGACAATACTCTCCACTGAATAATGTCGAATTAAACCGCTCAAAATTTCCAGATCATGTTTTTTCGTTTTGCGAATCAGTGTCGGCAACCCCTGAGCCGTCATACCCAACTCGTCACAGACGGCCACACCGATTCTTTTCTCGCCGTAGTCCAAACCAAGAATGCGCAAATAAACACCTCGCCTTTTTTATTACCTAACAATTCCGAATAGGTTTTTCAAGAGTTAAATCATCGACTATTTTCACTGTCGAACAGCGTCTCCGCAAATATGATGTTGTGAAAATGGCCGGAGTTTGTTATTCCAGTCCATCACTAAAATTGAGTTAGCAGGAAAAACATGCAACATTTCGTTTTGGGAACAGCCGGTCATGTGGATCACGGAAAAACATCGTTAATCAAAGCCCTGACCGGCATTGACACCGACCGGCTTAAAGAGGAAAAAGAAAGAGGCATTACCATTGAACTGGGGTTTGCCTCCCTTGGGCTTCCTTCCGGCCATACACTCGGCGTTGTCGATGTGCCGGGACATGAAAAGTTTATCAAACACATGGTAGCCGGAGCAGCGGGCATTGACCTGGTTTTAATGGTCATCGCCGCGGACGAAGGCATCATGCCGCAAACGAAGGAGCATTTACAAATCTGCTCTCTTTTGGGAATAACGACGGGGCTCGTTGCTCTGACCAAAATTGACCTCGTGGAAAAAGACTGGCTGGAATTGGTGTGCTCCGAAATTATCGACTATCTGCAAGGCACTTTTCTCTCCGGCGCGCCTATCTTACCGGTTTCGTCAGCGAGAGGAACAGGGATTGCTGAACTGCGCGCCCAACTGAACACAACCATAGATCGGTTGAAAGAAAAAACCGATGACGGCATTTTCCGTCTGCCGGTTGACCGTATCTTTACCATGAAGGGCTTCGGCACCGTGGTAACCGGCACACTGATTTCCGACCGGATAAAAGTGGGCGAGGATATCCAGATTCTGCCCGAAAATATTACCGCTCGCATCCGCGGCATCCAGGTACACAACAAGCCTGTGGAAGAAGCCTTCTCCGGCCAGCGGACCGCCATTAACCTGCAAGGCATTGAAAAATCCACGCTCGAACGAGGCAACGTTCTGGTGCGGCCACAGACGATTTGGCCCACGCAGAGGCTTGATGTCTTTTTCGAATACCTGGCATCCAATACACGGAAACTGAAAAACCGGGCGCTGGTCCGCCTGCACACCGGTACGACGGAAATCATGACGCGAATTGTTCTTATGGATACGGATGAACTGTCCCCCGGCGAAAAATCCTTTGCCCAGCTTATTCTGACCGATGAGGATGTTGTGGTAGCGGGCGATCATTTCGTATTGCGCAGCTACTCACCGGTAACCACCATCGGTGGCGGCCGGATTCTCGATCCGCTACCCGGCAAACACAAAAGAAAAAATAAAAAGATACTGGATGACTTGCAAATTCTGCAAAACGGCTCTTTGCCTGCAAAAATTTCCGTTCTTCTGGAACGGGCCGGTTTCGGGGGCATTAATCTCCGGACACTCGCTTTTCGGTTGGGCATCCATGTAAAAAAAATCCGGGAGGCGCTGGAAAAACTATTTTCCAGTCACCAGGCCATCCTGCTGTCAAACGATGACACCACAACACTTTCCGTTCATTTATATGCTCAGCTGGAAGAACTAATTATTAAAGGCCTTGCGGACTATCACAAGGATAATCCTTTAAAGGAAGGCATCTCCAAGGAAGAACTCAAGGCAGCGCTTGACGCTACGGTGTCCGCCAAGCTCTTTAATATGGTACTCACGAGTCTCGGAAAAAAAGAAGCCATCGTCAGCGATAAGGACAACGTCCGACTGGCATCCTATCTCGTGCAACTGGCGGGTGAAGAGGACGCCTTACGTCAATCCATTGCCTCGACTTATGTGCAGGCCGGACTGACACCTCCGTCTCTTTCCGACGTCATCAACGGTTTCAAAGATCAAAAGGCCAAGGCGCAAACGATCGTCAGGTTGATGCTCAAAGACGGTGAGCTCATTAAGATCAATGAAGATCTGTGCTTTGCGCGCGAGGCGATTACCAAGTTGCGCGAAGACTACAAAGCAAAACTTACCCAAGACGGGAAGGCGACACCGGCGGCATTTAAAGATTTAACGGGACTCTCGCGAAAATACATCATACCGCTCATGGAATATTTCGACGTCAGTAAACTGACGGTGCGCGTGGGAGATCACCGGATATTGCGGGAAAAACTCTAAAAAATACCTCTTAAAAAATATGACTTCTCAAGAAAGGCGGTTCATTTGAAAACCAAAGAAATCTATCTTCAAGACATCAAGCAGGGCGATAAAATCGCTTCTTCATTTTTAGTTGCGGAAAAGAGCATGGCCTTTTCCCAGAAAGGCTCAGCGTATTTAAACATCCGATTGAAAGACAAAACCGGCGAAATGGATGGGAAAGTCTGGGATAACGCCGTGGACATGGATCGCGTCTTTAAAAAAGGCGACATCATTTACATCGAAGGCCGGGCGCTCAGTTACCGCAACACGCTTCAGATATCCATTATCACCATTAAACCCTGCGCCCCGGAAAATATTGATGCGTCGGATTACCTGCCGGTCAGCAAGATGGATACGCAGGCGTTGTTTCAGGGCATCCTCGCTTATATCGACACCATTTCGTCTGAGCCGATAAAAAAACTGCTCGCCGCTTTTTTTCATGATGAAAAAACGGCTGAACTTTTCCGGCGAGCGCCGGCGGCCAAAGGGTTTCACCATATCTACCTGGGCGGTCTGCTCGAACATACACTTTCCGTCGTGCAACTGCTTGACCGCGCAGCGGATCATTATCCGCAATTAAAAAGAGATCTGTTGATCGCCGGCGGCATGCTGCACGACATCGGCAAAATATACGAATTCTCTTATGACAGCCTGATTGAGTACAGCGACGAAGGCCGGATGATTGGTCATCTGGTCATGGGCGTGGAAATGATCAACAAAAAAATCGAGGCCATTGATGATTTTCCATCACAGATCGCACTCGAGTTGAGACATATCATTTTAAGCCATCACGGCGAATTTGAATACGGCTCTCCCAAACGCCCGACGACCATGGAAGCACTGGTCATTCATTTCATGGACGACCTCGACGCCAAGCTCAACGCATTTCAGAGCTTTGTCGCCGCCGACGCTGCCAATACCGATTCCGACTGGACAAGCTACAACCGCTTTTTTGAGATGTATTTGTATAAAGGCAAATAGGAAACGGACAATAAACAGAGGGCTTTCACCTTGCGGCAAAAGCCCTCTGAAATTTGCTATGGACGATAAATTATTTTTTCTCTGGTGTTGCCTTCTTTTTCAAATCCGCAAGCGTAGCTTCCAGATGCTTTTGCGCCACGACCGGAGGCTTCACTGCTCTGGGTATTGCGCCGAATGCGTCAATATCATTCAATTCGGCCATCACACTGCGGAACCCGGGGTCAAACGAAAAGGCTCTAACCGGCTTGTTGAAGCTGATGTCTTTCCCATATTTTGACACGAAGGAGGCTGATTTTTTGGTAATCAGAATGCCGTTTCCGGCATCGCCGTCCTGGTCAAGCGTCTGAAGCAGAACGCATACATTCACCACGCGCTGATCGGCTGCATCCTTCGCATCCGGAAAAAGATCCAGGGGAGTCACAACCGGCTTGCCCGCAGCGGAACCCAGCGCCAGGCTGCCTACTGAAAACGTAACCGCCTCGCCAGGCTGGTATTCAAAGACACCATCCGCCCCGGTTACCCCTTTGAGTGTTGGCGTGGCATACCCTAAACCGCCAACCGGACTGTCCAAAAAAACACCCTTTAAAGCAGCCGGCTTGCTGCTCACAAAGGAACTCAAAGAACTGCAACCGATCATCAATGCAACCAGAACAACACCTGAAACCGACAAGACCAAACGACCCATCAAAACATTTGATTTCTTCATAATGACTACTCCTCTCTTAAAATTTCATCTTGCGTGTTAATAATATAGATGGATAGGATTGTCAATAAATGAAAAAAGTAATAAAAAAAGTAAATGAAATCAGGTGGAATCTGGCTTTTATTTCCCCATGATCTCATTGGTATCAGCGTTGAACTTGATAAACTTCGAATCTCCCGCCGTATAGATGCAACAATAGAATCAGGGCTTCCACCAAACAGCGGACTCGTCAAGTGTCGGTCAGCGATATTTGCAGCCTCCGGGCTTCCGGCAAAAGACAGCCGGAAAGGCAGATTTCGGTGCAGTTGCCGTCACACGGCTCGATGTGAATGGTTACGGTTACGGCAGGAAACCTATTCATAATAGCACGTTTAATTTCACGAGTAATGCCGTGGGAAGCCTCTACCGACATTTGCGGATCAACCTTGATATGAAATTCGATGAAACGGAAATTGCCGGCTTTGCGCGTCCGGAATTGATGATAACCGTGAATTCCCAGCTTACGGCCGGTGATCACGCTCTGAATCCATTGCTCTTCATCCGGCGGTAATTTTACATCCATAAGGTCGCCCACCGCTTGCGACGTTAAATGGTAAGCCGCCTTCAAAATAAAAACAGCCACAAATATCGCCGCCACCGGATCCAGCCAGTGAATACGCGGATCAACAAAAAAGAAGTGGCTAAGCCAGATAACGCCTAAGCTAACCATGACCCCCACGGATGTATAAACATCCGTTCTTAAATGCCAGGCGTCCGCCTGCAGGGCAATGGAATCCGCTTCTTTTCCAACTTGAAAAAGCTTACGGGATACAAAATAATTGAGGGTGGCGGATAAAAACATTACGGCGACACCCCAACCGGGCGATTCCACTTCCTGCGCGGAAGCCAGTCTGTTGAGCGACTCAAATATAATCCAGAAGGAGGCAATAAAGATCAAAACAGCTTCAATCAAACCGGAAATACTTTCAACCTTACCGTGGCCAAAGGGATGGACATCGTCCGCAGGGAGATGTGATTTTTTGACAGCGAACGTTGCGATGATCGCCGCAAGCAAATCCATGCCCGAATGAATTGCTTCGGAAATAATGGAAACCGAACCGATCAACGTGCCGACAATGACCTTGAAGACCACCAGGGTGGAATTGGACGCGACCGACAACATCGCCACCCGTTCTTTACGTTTTTGAATAGAGTCCAATGGGATTCTCCCGAACTTGATTATGGCTATGGATATTTATCATGACCGGGAGAAAATTTCCTATGTTTTTTAATGTCCGGAGCGATGGATTTTCTTTGCACGGATGAGAAATTGTGATACGCAATTCGCCGCAAACGGTTTAAAATATATGAATAATAAAATCCTGCTTTCTCACTTCTCCAATATATCTGCCAAAAATTGGCGAGACTGGCGCTGGCAATTTCAAAACCGCGTCACATCCATGACAAAATTGACCAGGATTTTGGGCAGGTCGATGCCTTGGGCTGAAAAACTTCGCCCCGTGCTTTCCGCCTATCCTATGGCGATCACCCCTTACTATTTATCACTGTTTGAGCAAAACGAGGAAAACAACCCCCTCGCCTTGCAGTGCATCCCCGATTTGAGGGAAATTTCAGTTTTGCCAAACAGTCCTGCGGATCCTCTAAATGAAGACGGGTGCATGCCGGCGCCGAAACTGATTCATCGCTATCCTGATCGCGCGCTGGCCATGGTTACCAAAACCTGCGCCATGCATTGCCGGCATTGCAATCGCAAGCGTTTCTGGAAAACCCCGGAAGCATCCACCTTAAAAAGCCGATTGGAGAAAATGGTTCGCTATGTGGCGGATTCCCCTGAAGTCCGGGAAGTCATTCTTTCCGGCGGCGACCCGCTCACTTACGACGACGGAAAACTGGAAATGATCATGGCCTCGTTTGCGGCCATACCACATGTGGAGGTGTTGCGCATCGGCAGTCGCATGCCCGCGGTTTTGCCGATGAGGATCACGAAAGACCTCTGTCGGATGCTCAAACGCTACCGTCCGTTGTGGTTTAACACGCAATTCAATCATCCCGCTGAGATCACAGCAGATGCCACGCGCGCCTGCAATATGCTCCAGGAAGCAGGTATCCCTGTCTCCAACCAGTCGGTTTTGCTCAAAGGCGTGAATGACAAGCCTGCCGTCATGCAAAGCCTGTTATATGGATTGCAAAAGATATCCGTCCGTCCTTATTATCTTTTTCACTGCGAACCCGTGAAGAGCTGCGGCCATTTTCGCACGGATATTCGGGAAGGTCTGGCCATGATCGAACAACTCCGCAAACATTGCTCCGGGCTGGCATTGCCACAATACGTGGCCGACCTGCCGGGACAAACAGGGAAAGTTCCGATCCTGGCCCTGTCCAAATCAATAAAAAATGATTTAAAGAAACATCAAGATTTTTTTGACAATTTTGAATAATTAGATTAGGAAGAGCATCAAAGAAATTAATCAATTACCGGATAGCCGGTAGCCAAGGAGATTAGCAGTTATGTACACCGCCAGCGATTTAAAAAAAGGCCTGCGCCTGAAAATCGATAACGAACCCTACATCATCACCGAATTTAACTTTGTCAAGCCGGGCAAGGGACAGGCTCTGTATCGCACCAAGCTTAAAAACATGCTCAACGGCAACCAGTTCGAACGCACCTTCCGCTCCGTGGATAACTTTGAAACCGCCGATCTGCGCGAAAAGAAAATGCAGTACCTCTACAAGGAAGGCGACAAATATTGTTTCATGGACAATGAAAACTACGAACAGGTTTATCTGACGGAAGCACAGGTCGGGGATTCGATAAACTTTTTACTCGACAATATCGAAGTGGAAATCCTGCTGTTTGAAGACCGGCCCATCGGCATCAGCCTGCCTAACTTTGTTGACTTGGTCGTCACCGAAGCCGAGCCATGGGCGAAAGGCGACACCGTATCCGGCGCGACCAAACCGGTTAAAGTACAGACCGGATACACGATCTTCGTGCCAACATTTGTCACCGAAGGAGAAAAAATCCGCATTGACACGCGCACGGGAGAATACTTGACACGCGTCAAAGGCTGATTCCATTTGAGTACATTTCACCAAGATGATCATTTCTATCTGGCGCGAAAGTCGCAAGCCCTGCACTTGCGGGCCGGGTTAATTCAAAGCATCCGTTCTTTCTTTATCAAGCGAGATTTTCTGGAAGTCGAAACGCCCATCAGAATCCCCTCGCCGGCGCCCGAAGAGCATATTGAAGCCATTCCGTCGGGCAACTGGTTTTTGCAGACCTCGCCCGAGCTCTGCATGAAAAGGCTTCTGGCTGCGGGCTATCCCCGAATTTTCCAGTTTAGTAAATGTTTTCGCGCCGATGAAAGAGGCGATCAACATCTGCCGGAATTCACCATGCTGGAATGGTACGTCGCTCAATTTGACTACCAGCAACTCATGGATCAATGCGAAGCCATGCTCATCGCCGTATTAAAGAACATGGGATACGACCAGGAGATTATCTGGCAAAATAAAAAAACCAATTTCGCGTCGGGTTGGGAAAGAATCACGGTGGCTGACGCCTTTTTCAGGTATGCGCCCATGAGTTGTGAGGAAGCCCTGGCGAAAGATCAGTTTGACGAAATATTAGTTGAACATATTGAACCGCATCTTGGCTGCGCCCGTCCAACCTTTCTTTATGATTACCCGGCCAAACTTGCGGCGCTGGCTAAAATCAAAAAGAGCGATCCTGCAATCGCGGAGCGCTTCGAACTCTATATCGGGGGCATGGAGGTGGCCAACGGCTTTTCGGAATTGACTGATGCGGACGAACAAAGGCGGCGCTTTGAAGAAGCATCCGAGGTAAGGGCCGCGAAGCATTGGGCACATTACGATATGCCGGAAAAGTTTTTACGCGCTCTGGAAGGCATGCCCGAAGCCGCCGGCATCGCACTCGGCATCGACCGCCTGGTCATGATTCTGACCAATACGGCGCAAATTGACAACGTTGTTGCCTTTATGCCGGAAACACTTTGATCCTTGGCAAAAACGGTTTTGAAGCAGTTGGAGACCGCCGCCTGCCTGAGTTCCGGTCAAATTTGCCTTCTTGACTGCTGAACATAACCAGATGTGAACAGATACGGATGCCACAAAGCAACTTCAACACGGTCATCAGCGCAACACCCTACATATTGTGACCATGATTTTCTTGACACACAAGACCGCGTTTCTTATGCTGCACCCAACAAAAATGAAGTTCTTATCAATAATTATCAATTCAATTCATTTATAATGTTTGACAATGCCAGGGCCTGCGGTTAAAATGCCGCCCAATTACTAAAGGAGGGGAAATCATGGATAATAAAAAGAAGCTCGTCGTATTTTTATGCATTGCAGTTGCCCTCGTTTTGCTGGGTTCGCTTGGCGCGTACCTGGTTCATACTAGCGGCGGTAAGGTCAAAATAACAGACATCACTTATGTCACGGAAGATGGAGCCCGTTTGAGCGCCTTGCTGTATGTTCCCGCCTCGGCAAGCGTTGAAAATCCGGCTCCGGCCGTTGTTTCCTGTCACGGGTACAACAACACCCGTGAAGTGCAGGACATCAACGCCGTCGAACTGTCTCGCCGCGGCTATATCGTGATCGCCATTGACGCATATGATCACGGAAAATCGTCATTCGCCGATCCGCGCATCAACAAAGGTGTGGCAGCGGACATGGGCACATATTCGGCGCTCCAGTATCTTGGAACGCTGCCGTATGTTGATGTCAAGAGAATCGGAATGGTCGGCCACTCCATGGGCGGCAGCACCGTGCAGTTAGGCGCCATGAGAGCATTTACGAAACAGGAAAAAAATCCTTCGATTATCGTTCCCCGGTCTGTTTTGCCTACTTCGGCGGCTTTTATTACCGACAAGGAAGTTACCAATATGTTGCTGGGTAAATATCCGGTTAATGTCGGTGATGTATTCGGTCAGTATGACGAATGGGCGGAAAATATGTGGAGCGTTCCCAAAGGCAGCGATATTAACATGTCGAAAAAAGCCATCGCGGGCATGGGATTCCCGGGCGCGGAATACGGCGCCTACTATGCTTTTGGTATAGACAAAAAGCTGACCAGGGAAGAAGCTATCGCCGTTGCCGCAGAAGGCAAGCTCCGGGTAATCTTTCAGCCGAAAATAGAACATCCCAAAACACATTTTTCAATTGTGGCCGCAGGCTACATTGTTGATTTTTTCGATATCACGTTAAAAGGCGGTGATAAAGCTTTGCCCCTGACCGACCAGGCCTGGCCGTGGAAACAGTTTTTCACCGGTTTGGTGCTGATAGGTTTCTTCCTGTTTATTGTTCCCTTTGCATTTTTGATGCTGAGGATTCCGTTCTTCAAAACGATTATCCAGCCGGAACCTGTTGCGCCGTCCATTACGACAACCGCCAAGAACAAGCTGGTATACTGGATCATATTCATCATCTGTTTGCTGCCTGCGCCGCTTTTGTTTAACTGGGCCGTGGGCTATCCGATCGGCATCAAGGCGATGAATCGATATGTTCCCACCATATTTCCGACAAACAGTTACTTCCAGTTGCCCTGCGTGAACGGCACGGTGTTACTGATGCTGCTGGTCGGAGCGATACTGCTTGCGATATTCATCGCCACTTATTTTCTGGTCATGAAGAAAAATAATGCAACCGTTGACAATCTGGGCGTGAAGCTCTCCGTCGTCAATATCTGGAAAAGCGCTCTTCTGGCTATGATCGTTTTCTTGGCGACGTATGGTTTACTGGTGATTATCGATTTCTTCTTCCTCAGCGACGCCCGGTTCTGGGTGTTCAGCATCAAAACGCTCACACCCATTAAATTCTGGATTTTGATTAAATACTTACCTTTCTTCTTATTCTTCTACCTGATCAACAGCTTGCTTCTGAATTCATTTACCCGAATGAGAGGAGCAAGTGAAGGAACCAATATTGTGCTGATGATCCTTGCGAACATCGGCGGTTTAGCGGTGCTGACCATACTCGACTACACCTGGCTGTTCAGCACGGGGATTAAGTTGTTCCCCTACGTTCCATTTCCTCCCAATATGACCTCGGCGCTTGCGGGATTGTTCGTTTGGAATTTCCTGTTCATTCTTCCGCTGGCTGCAATATCTGGAAGGCTCTTTTTCAGAAAAACAGGTTCTATCTGGCTGGGTGGTTTTATCAACAGCTTGGTGATTACTTTATATTCAATTTCAAACACGGTGGCTTCGGCAGGCATTATCTAGCACCGATGGTAGTTACTGTTGCTGTTACACACAGCGCATTGGTCATTGTTTGCCGGTTGGGAATTACAGGAGTTTGTCCATAATAAATATCGCTGATACAGTTTCATAATTGGAATGCGGGGTTCAGGTGACTCATCTGCACCCCGCATTCAGCATTTTGCTATCCATCATCTTCACAGCTTTTTCCCGGTTCCGGGAAACGGAATCATTTCTGACTTACTCCAGGAACTCCTCTTCAATGAGCGTGATGTTTTCTGGTCCCATTCTTATTTCTTTTGCTTCGCTTTTGCATCTTCAGCGCAACACCCTAAATATTGTGACCATGATTTTCTTGACACACAAGACCGCGTTTCTTATGCTGCACCCAGCAAAAAGGAAGTTCTTATCAATTCAATGATCGATAGACGTTCATCTATTTTGATTGCATATCTTCGGAGTAGAATTGGTAATTGTTCTTGCCTTCCTCTTTGGCAAAATACATAGCTATATCGGCACTTTTCATCAGGGATTGTTCGTCTTCTGCATCCTTTGGAAACACGCTGATGCCGATGCTTGCCGTTATATGGCATTCTTGCCCCTTAATAGTTATGGGTTTAATAATGGTGGTAAGGATATTGCGGGATACTGTGGCGGCCTGGCTTGAATCGCTTATCTCCTCAATCAATATTACAAACTCGTCTCCACCCAAACGGGCGACAACATCGACTGTCCGCATAGTTTGCTTTAACCGCATGGCGATTTCTTGCAGCAATTGGTCGCCAGCCTCGTGGCCCATGGTATCGTTGATAACTTTAAAGCGATCCAAGTCGATGAATAAGACGGCAAACTGCCGCTGATAGCGACGCGCGGCCTGAATGGCGTGATTTATTAGTTGGCTAAACATCAAGCGGTTGGGTAATTCCGTCAGGGAGTCGTGTGTGGCCATGTACTGAATCTTTTCTTCGGCGCGTTTGCGCTCAGTGATGTCATGTCCAACTCCCCTGAACCCGCAAACAGTGCCTTCCTTGTCCCGCATGGGAAAAATGGAAAACTCGGCAGAGGTTGCAGTGCCGTCTGTGCTGATAAATTCATGGGGAATAATCTCTCCATACAGAAAATGCAAATCATTTATTAATTTGAGAAAAAGATGTATTGACAAGCCCCTTTTTTTCCTTTAGGTTACATCGCAAATTTCAAAACCATTTCTGGGGATAATAAAGTGAAGGATATTGTGTCTTTAGGCATAGGAAGCAATTTTCACGGCTCTCTTTTTGGCATGATTTTAGATGCCGGTTTGATGATCAAATTTGTTTTACTAATTCTGCTCATTCTCTCCGTTGTTTCCTGGACGATCATTTTTCTAAAATTCCGGTATTATCGGAAAATCAGAACAGAAAATGAAGCTTTTGATTCCGACTATCAACGCAGCAATAAACTTTCTGAAGTCCTGCCTGCGGCCAAGAAATATTCATGTTCGACAACGGCGGAAGTGTTTCGTGTCGGCTATGCGGAACTGACCAAAGTGAATAAGTTGTCGAAAGACGCAACACACGGTGATGAAATCAGCCTCTCTTCTCTGGATAGTGTGCAGCGGGCGCTCAACCGAGCCTCCAACACCGAGATGACCAAACTGGAAAGCGCGTTGGGATTTCTAGCCACAACCGGTTCGGCCAGCCCCTTCATCGGTTTATTCGGCACGGTCTGGGGGATTATGGAAACCTTCAAAGCCATCGGTGCGCGTGGTTCGGCGACGCTGGCCGTTGTCGCCCCCGGCATCTCGGAAGCGTTGATCGCCACGGCGGCGGGGCTGGCTGCGGCTATCCCGGCGGTCATTTTCTATAATTATTTTTTGAATAAGTCTAAAACGATGGTGCAGGAAATGGATAACTTTGCCGATGAGTTTTTAAATATCGTCGAGCGTTATCTGATTCGTAAGTAAGTTGATTCAGGATAGACATGATGAGAACAACACGCAGAAGTAATGCTGAAAAAAGAGCCATGGCGGAGATTAACGTTACGCCGTTCGTTGATGTTATGCTTGTGCTTCTTATCATCTTTATGGTTACCGCGCCGATGCTTTCCATGGGTATCGATGTCAACCTGCCGCGTGTTAAATCAAAAAGTCTCGATCTCGCGGAAGAGAAACTGGTCTTGAGCATTAGAGAAAACAAAGAAATTTTCTTAAACAAAACGCCAATGCCGCTTCAGAATCTCAACGCGAAGCTTGCCGCAATCTTTGCTGAGCGCGTTGACCGGGAGATTTTCCTCCGCGCCGATAAAAATGTTCCTTACGGCTTTGTGGTGGAAGTGATGTCGGAAATACGCAAAGCAGGCGTCGATAAGCTTGGCATGATTACCGAACCGCCCGAGGGCATAAAATGACGCCCCGGACGCCCCATAAAAACGCCTTCGGCAATACCGGTAGTCCCTACAACATGTTTTTCGCCTCCCTGTTTCTTCACCTGATTTTTATTGCCGCCATTATCATGACCGTACCCGGCACATCAAAGCAGTTAACCTTTGGCGCACCCTATTCCGTCGCGCTGGTGGGCCCCGAAGTCATGCGGCCGCCCCAGCAGACCTCCGTTGCCAAAAGCATACTGCAACCTTCACAACCGGCCCATCCCGTCATTCTGAAGCACAATCCTGTCACTTCGAAGGCTGTGTCTCTGATTAAAAAAGACGAAACAGGCAAACCCGACATTGAAAAAGCAATCAGCGCCATTAAACAAAAAGAACTTACCCCTATGGAAAGCAACAAGACGAGCAAAGCCTCACCCGTCTCGACATCCCCCGGCGCCGCTTCTTCGGCTGAAAATCAATCGCAAGCAAACGACTATAGCCGTTTTGTCTGGTCGAAAATAAAAAAGAACTGGACGCTGCCTGCCGCTTTAATGCCCAAAAACAATGTAGAAACCATCATCGAAGTTAGAATTGCGCAAAGCGGCGCGCTGGAATATATCGGGTTTGAAAAACGCTCCGGCAATCATTATTTTGATGAGTCCGCGCTACGCGCCGTTAAAAAATCGATCCCCTTTCCGCCGCTTACGGGATGGGTGACGAATCGCTCCATTGAAATCGGCATCCGGTTTCATTCCGCTGAATTACGCCAGACAGACGCAAAGGATTGACCATAATCATGAAAAACAAATATACACTCACGCCACTAATATTATTAATTATTTTATTAAGCAGCGCCTTGCATAACACCGCCTTGGCCAAAGTATATATTGATATTGACGCGCCGGGTTTTCAACAGTTCCCCATAGCGGTTTGCGATTTTCAAAACAAAAAAGCGGGGGCGTTGCCCTCACCTGAGCTCAATACCGCTATTGCCGACAACATCCGGCACTACCTCGACCTATCGGGAATTTTTAATATTTTAGATAAGAAAAGTTTCCTGGAAGGCGTTGAACCAGGGACTCCGGAAACCATCCGTTTTTCCGACTGGTCTGTCATTGGCGCGGATTTTCTGCTACGCGGTGATATAATGATCATCGGCCAAAATGATATCATCGTGGAGAGCCGTTTGTACGATGTCACGCGCGGCCAGATGCTTTTTAATAAAAAATATCCTGGTAAAATCGGCGACCTATCGGCAGTAGCACGCACCATCGCCACCGATATCCTGCTTGCGCTGACCGGAGATGAAGGGGACTTCAATACAAAAATTGCTTTCGTGATCAAAGAAAAGGCCCGGTCCGATATTTACACGATGAATTATAACGCATCCGACCTGAAAAATCTGACAAATCATCAAAGCATTGTCGCGGCGCCGCGCTGGTCGCCAGACGGTCAATATTTTGCTTTTACATCATACAAAAGCGGCCGGCCGGAGGTTTATCTGCAAAATTTAAAGACCGGAAAAGAGAAAAATGTTTCTTCGTTCCCTGGCCTAAATTTATCTGGTTCCTTCTCTCCGGACAGCAGAAAACTATTGCTGACGCTGAGCAAGGACAACAATGAAGAAATCTATATCCTGGACATTGACGCTATGACGCTCAAGCGCTTAACCCATAGTTCGTCCATTGATGTTTCTCCGGCCTGGTCGCCTTGCGGCAAAAAAATCGCTTTTGTGTCCAATCGTTCCGGCTCACCGCAAATATTTTTAATGGATACCGACGGCAACAATGTTAAAAGAATAACTTTTGAAGGCAATTACAACACCTCTCCTTCCTGGTCTCCCCGCGGCGGCAGGATTGCTTATGAAGGCCTCATCAATAACAAGTATCAAATCTTTTCCGTAGATGAGGAAGGTAAGAACCTTATTCAGTTGACATTTGATGGTGCGGATAATGAATATCCATCATGGTCTCCTTCCGGCAGACAAATTGTTTTCAGCTCGAGGCAAGGCTCAAAAAGCCGTATCAGCATTATGAATTCCAATGGGCTGAACATACGCGTCCTCAAGGAAAACAAAACTCCATTGGTAATGCCGGCTTGGTCACCAAGATTTAAATAAAATAAACTTCACGTTAAGGTTGTTATTTTTTAACCTTTGTCGTATAGAAAGCACTATGATTACCTCTGAATTCAACAGGGATATTGAAAAGCAGCGAGGTTGTCGGGCATCCCCTTAAAATATATTTCATTTTAATTGGATTTTATTATTTTTATTGACGTCAGCAGGCAAGTTATGGTTAAGTCTCACACAACTGGTGAATCATTTACACAAATAACATACAAATAACAAAAGGAGGGTATCATGAAAAAAAATTTGACACTCATTGGGTTATTAATGGTTTTTGCGTTTGGTTTAACAATATTCAGTGGTTGCGCTGAAAAAAAGGCGATCGTCAAGGATGAGGCTATCCAGGAACAAAAAGTCGCGCCCACTCAGACAGCACCGGTAGCAGTGACAGACGATGGCGCCGCCCGTCGAGCGAAAGAACAGGCAGATCGGGAAGCCGCCCTGAAAGCACCTTCCGGCAGACAAATTGTTTTCAGCTCGAGGCAAGGCTCAAAAAGCCGTATCAGCATTATGAATTCCAATGGGCTGAACATACGCGTCCTCAAGGAAAACAAAACTCCATTGGTAATGCCGGCTTGGTCACCAAGATTTAAATAAAATAAACTTCACGTTAAGGTTGTTATTTTTTAACCTTTGTCGTATAGAAAGCACTATGATTACCTCTGAATTCAACAGGGATATTGAAAAGCAGCGAGGTTGTCGGGCATCCCCTTAAAATATATTTCATTTTAATTGGATTTTATTATTTTTATTGACGTCAGCAGGCAAGTTATGGTTAAGTCTCACACAACTGGTGAATCATTTACACAAATAACATACAAATAACAAAAGGAGGGTATCATGAAAAAAAATTTGACACTCATTGGGTTATTAATGGTTTTTGCGTTTGGTTTAACAATATTCAGTGGTTGCGCTGAAAAAAAGGCGATCGTCAAGGATGAGGCTATCCAGGAACAAAAAGTCGCGCCCACTCAGACAGCACCGGTAGCAGTGACAGACGATGGCGCCGCCCGTCGAGCGAAAGAACAGGCAGATCGGGAAGCCGCCCTGAAAGCACAGGCAGATCGGGAAGCTGCTCAGAAAGCACAGGCAGATCGGGAAGCCGCTCTGAAAGCACAGGCCGCGAGAGATGCAGCAGCAAAAAGAAATGCGGCAGCGCTCAACGACTTGAATATACAAAACATCTATTTCGATTATAACAAATCAAGCATCCGTCCCGACGCCCGTGAAATTTTGAAAGCCAATACCGAAATATTCACGAAAAATAGCGCCGCCACCATCGTTGTTGAAGGGTACTGCGATGAAAGAGGCACTGCCGAATATAACATGGCTCTTGGAGAGAGACGTGCGCAGGAAACCAAGCAATATCTGGTCAATCTGGGCATCAATGCCTCCCGTCTCGAAACCATCAGCTATGGTGAGGAACGTCCAGCTGATCCGGGACAGGGTGAAGCAGCCTGGGCCATGAACAGACGTGTGCAGTTTCTCTTGAAATAATTTAAAGAAGGAAAAATCTTTGAAAAGCTCTCTTTATCTCATATTTTCGGCGCTTGTTTTTTTCGTTTCCGGCTGTGCGACATCATCCGATTTAAAGGCAGTCCGTTCGGCATTAAACCAGCAGATGGAAGAGAAGCTTGCTGCGGTGGATACTCGGATCGCCGCATTGGATACTCGGATCGCCGCGGTGGATACTCAGGTCGCCGCGGTGGATCCTCGGATCGCCGCGTTGCAAAAAGGGCAGGAGCAAAATACCACGAATCTGGCTTCCATGCGCAAAGGACAAGCCAATACCAGTGCGGATTTTGCGGAACTCCGCGATAATATCCAGCAACTACGCGGTCAAGTTGAAACATTGAAGAAGGAAACTTCCCGGGATTCCAAGAAAGATGATGAATATAAGGCAAAGATCGACAATCTTCTCCTGAAGATCAATTTCATCGAAAATTTCCTGGACATCAGCAAGAAAGATTCTTCAAGTGACATCGACAGCCCTGCTTCAACCTCGGGCAGGCAGGATAAAGCGGCGATGTATGTGGCGGCCTATCAGACCTTTAAGGGTGGCAACTACGCAAAGGCCAGAGAGTCATTCCAATCATTCCTGACAGCTAATCCATCCGGAGAGTATTCTGATAATGCCCAGTTCTGGATTGGCGAGTGTAATTTTTTTGAAAAGAAATATGAGAAAGCCATCCTGGAATATGAAAAAGTGATTAAACAATTCCCCAGCAGCAACAAAGTTCCTCATGCCTTGTTAAAGCAGGGGATTTCCTTTCAAAATCTGGGTGACAAAGTAAGCGCCAAGCTGCTCCTGCAGCAGGTGATTAGGGATTATCCCAATACCAGCCAATCGCGGATTGCGCGTTCCAAGCTTCAGGAAATTAACTAGACGAGCTGTTAATTCAGTTTAATTATCTTGATTTCCACCGGAACCGGCAATTCGAAGACCGACAGATCGGTCGCTTTTTCGATTTTCAGATCGGAATATTTTACGCTGACAGATGTCACGTTATCCGCCCATTTAATGGTTATTTTTTCGGCAAGAGGGCTCTGCGGCGCATAATCCTCATATTGCACCTGATAAATTTCTCTGCCGTCCGAACCATGGCGCACCAGCCTTGCTATTCTTCCATTTCTTTCCATCCAGATCGTTTGCGAAGGCCCCGAAGGTGTTTTCTCAACCCGCAGCAAATCGGCTCCCTCGTGACTCGTAGATGACAAATTCTGTCCAGCCAGGGGCGGATAAGAGCCGGAGAGAATCATCACCATATCTGCAATACTCAATTCAAAGGTTAAAAACCGAGCCAGATTTTCGGCAGAGGGCTCTCCCGAATAAAACTCGCCCCGGGATGGAATAAATATCCTCATATCCTCAGGCGTTGCGGTCAGGAAGAAATCGGGTGTGCCGATCAGCGGCAGTATCTCCAGACGAAGATAGGAAGGCCTCTGCAAAACTAACGCGGCTCTGACCGGAAAATGTCCTTGCGTTGTCACCAGATCAATCTGCGCCGTGGCGACAATTCTGTCCGTTTCATGAATGGTTCGGGAAATGATCTCTAAAGACTTTGGCTGCATGCCTGCAATTTTCCCGGTGCATCCGCAAGCCAGCAACAACAGCCATAAAAAAATCATCATTCGCCCGCAGGAAAAATATCGATTACGCATGTCAGCAACACTTCCTGAAAAAATTTGACGCAGTCTTTGGCGGCTCTATTTTTTATTAATCAAATTGTCGAGTTTCTTCTTCAGCGTAATACTGTCAGGATCAATCTTCACAGCTTTCCGGTAGTAGTCCAGAGCCTCTTTCTCCTGACCGATTTTTAAATGAACATCACCCAGATGCTCCATAATATTGGGGTCATCCGGCAAGAGTTCCAGTGCTCTTTTGAGATGTTTCAAGGCGCTGTCGTAATTGTTTTTTCTAAAATGCACCCAGCCCAGCGAATCCAGAATGTATCCACTGTCCGGTTTGATCTTCAAGGCCTGGACAATCATTTGTTCGGCCTGGTCAAGATGAATATCCCGATCGGCATAGGAATAACCGATAAAATTGAGCGCGTCCGCATTTTGCGGATCAATATCCAGAACGGTTTCCATGGATTTAATACTTTCCTCAAAACGGTTCATTTTCTCCAGAATCGAGCCCCGGATATAATGCAAATCCGCATTGCGGGGGAAGCGCCCAATGCCTTCCAGTGCCGTTTTTTCCGCCGCTGCAAAGTCCTTCTGCTCTTCATACAGCGATGATAAGTAGAGATACAAAACGGCCTGATCGCTTTTCTTGTCAATGGTCTGGGTCATAACCAGGATGGCGTCGGCAAGCCTGCCTTGTCTCTTGAAAATCATGGCCGTGTGAATTTGGGCATTGGCGTATAATTCAAATACCGGAGATATTTTTTGATACTCCGCCTGCGCCGTCTGCCAATCACCCTTTTGCTCCAGAGCGTTGGCTAAAAGATAACGCAATTTATCGTCGTTAGGCGCCGTTTCCAGAAGCGATAAAAATTGAACAGCCGCCGCATCAAACCGGCGCATATCATGGTATAAAAGCCCCAGAGCGGTGCGCACCTCCCGGTTGACGGGATCCGTTTTTAAAACTTCCTGAAATTCCTTTTCTGCCTCTTCCTGCTTATTCGTTTTAACCAGCAACTCCGCAATCTTCACCCGGAAACTGATCCGGGCGGGATTCATCTCCAGATAGCGGCGATAAACGCCAATGGCTTCCTCATATTTTTTTTGGGTCTCGTAAAGCGCGGCGAGCTCCAGCCAAACCACTTCAAACGCGGGCCGCTGTATAGTAATCTTTTGATAGAGAGCCTCCGCCTCCGCTAAGCGGTTCATCTGGGTCAGCGCTTTCGCGTAGTAATAAATGCCGATGATATTATCGGGATCTATCTCCAGCATTTTCCTATAAGCTTGATCAGCGGAGTCATACTTTTTTTCTTGAGCATAAATGGTCGCCAGATACAAATAAGCCACCACATTCTTGGGATCAATTTCGATGATGATCCGATATTCCCGAAGCGCTTTATCGTACTGGCGCAGATTAAAATACAAACCACCCATAATGGAACGGAGTTCGATATTGCCGGGATTTTTGGTCAGAGCTGACTCCCCCAGCGACAAGGCAAGATCAACATTATTATTTTCTACATACAGCGAGACCATTTCAGTGGCAAGATAAGGTGAATCGGGATGAATCGCGAGCGCCTGTTTTAATTGATCGATAGACGCCGTCAGATCGCCATCCAGGCGCGCTAAAACGGCCAGCGAATAATGATAGGCGGCTGCTCCGGAATACTGTTCCGGAATGGATGGATAAGATAATGGACGGCCTGCCGATAAAGAAGCGCAGCCCATAAAAATCGCGGGGAGAAAGAATCCGCAGATCATGACGTTAATAAGTTTTTTGTGCATAGGTGTCTTTGCTTTCAAGGCTTATATTCCCAAAAAACCCGTTTGCTAGGATGCGTCTTCCGCTGGTTTCTTTTTCATCAGCTTCGATACCGGAACAATCGAAACACCTTTTTCCCGAAAGAATTTATTGGCGTCTCTGATTGCCCGAATCGTCTCAGGATAAGGATGACCGATCACAATCAGCGGCGAGTTACCAGCCGGCGCGTTACCCACATCCATCAGGATTTGATATATTTTTGAATAATCACGATCATTGTCCAAAAAGATTTTGCGTGACGCGACAGTCAAATGGGCTTTCTGTGAAGCTGCCGCGGTTTTTGAATGGCTGGTCGTCCGCGAATCGATAAAAAATAAATCCTTCTTTTTTAACTGTTTAAAAACCAGCAGCAACCTTTCTTCATCAGCCATAAATTTGGAACCCATGTGGTTGTTGACGCCGGAAACATAAGGAACAGAAGCCAGGTTTTTCCCCAGTTGAAAGATAATTTCTTCATCATTCATATCCAAAAAAAGAGCGCCATTACCCGGTTTTTCCTTCGGGTAGGAGAGCGGCTCCATCGGCAGATGCAGCAAGGTTTCACGATTGGCTTTATGCAACATGTCCGCTGCTTCCCGTGAGTGGGCAAGAAGCGGTAAAATGGCAAACGTGATATCCGCGTCAATGCGTAAAAGCTCATGCACCGGCGTCATATCATAACCGATGTCATCAATAATAATGGCCACCTGTTTTAACGTCAATCGAGGCGGCGTTATTTTGGCAATAACAAGCTCTTCTTCCGCCGGCGTCAGAGCCTGCGGTTTTTCCTTGGCAACGGCCTTCTGTTTCACCGTTTGCTTCTTCTGCTCAGGCAGCGGCGAAACCAAAACCGTTTCTTCCCGATGAAACATGATCACGTAAACGATTGCGGCAACAGATAAGACGATCAGCGCTATTAAAAGCGCTGTTAATAAATTATTCTTTTTCTTCTTTTTCATAGCTGACAATATCCGCGCCCCTGTGAAAACGGAATCAGTTGATCAGATTCTTTTTCATGATACGCCAGCTTTTCAAAATATCAATAGCCGTCTTGAGTTGATTGTCTTTGGTTAAATCGGATGTATCCTTGAGACTTTCAACTTTATTTTCCTCAAGCTGCGTGCCGTCTTCTTTGGCCGGTTTGATGTGTCCTTTGAGATCCTTCTCCCGAAGTCTTTCTTCCAGCTGATTCTCCGGTTCCTCGGAAGGTTTCACCAACTTAACGATAATGTCCGGTTTAATCCCCTCGGCCTGAATGGATCTGCCGCTGGGCGTGTAATACCGCGCCGTCGTCAGTTTCAACGCGGAACCATTTTCCAGGGGAATCACCGTTTGCACGGACGCTTTGCCAAAGGTCTGCGTCCCCACAATCAGAGCCCGACCGTTATCTTGCAGCGCGCCTGCGACAATTTCCGCCGCGCTTGCCGTGCCTTCATTCACCAGGACGACCATGGGAACGGTGATTTCCTTGCTGCCGTTATCCCTGGCCATTGTTTTGGTTTCCATGTTTTTCGCGCGACCACGGGTGGAAACAATCATTCCCGACTTCAAAAACATATCGGATACCTCAATGGCCTGACTCAGAAGTCCGCCCGGATCATTTCTCAAATCCAGAACCAGCCCCTTCATGGGACTGGCTTTTGCACTCACCTCGTCCAGCGCTTTACGCAGATCCGTGGATGTTCTCTCATGGAAAGACGCGATGCGGATATAGCCGATATGATCATCAAATGTCTTTGATTTGACGCTCTTAATCTGGATAACGGCGCGCGTCAGGACAATATCTTTAGGCTGGACCATATTCTCCCGCATAATGGTGATAGTCACCTTGGTGTCCTTCGGACCGCGCAGTTTTCTCACGGCTTCCATAATGGTAATATCTTTTGTGGATTTACCGTCGATTTTGATGATCTGATCGCCGGATTTCACTCCGGCTTTGTGTGCTGGTGTATCCTCAATGGGAGAAACAACGGTTAAAATATCTTTCAAAACAGTTATTTCAATGCCGATTCCGCCAAAACGCCCCTGCGTTTCCACTTCCAGTTCTTTATAAACTTCGGCGGTCATAAACGAGCTGTGGGGATCGAGGGATTTCATCATGCCGTTAATCGCGCCCTGAATCAAGACGGAGGAATCCACTTCGTCAACGTAATTTTTCTGCACCATATCCAAAACTTCAGTGAATGTTTTAATTTCTTTGTAGATATTTTTGTCCCGCTCGGCAACCTTGCTGTCGGAATACGTCCCAAAAATTACAAAGAGCCCAAGGAGAATAATGACGAATAATGGCCATTTACCGGATATGTTTTTCATGTTCTGCCTCACTGTAAACTAGCTATTTTGTTTTATATCAAGAACTGCGTTCACTTTACGGAAGTATATACCATTGCTCCCGTTATTTTCCATATATTTCGGCAATCAGAAAAGAAACATTAAGAATAATGTTATGGACTGGACGTGTGAAAAGCGGGAAGCGTGTTTCCTACTCTATCGACCAGGTTGTCTGACCGGCCGAGTCCTTCAAGGTAATATTCTGCGAAGCCAGGTCCTGGCGAATATCATCCGCCCGGCTCCAATCTTTTTCTTCACGGGCTTTCTGCCGCTCCAAAATCAGTGCTTCTATTCCGGAGACATCCAGTCCGCGCTTCTTAATTTCAATATCGCGGTCGGTCTGGAAGAAGATATCCGGATCAGACTGAAAGACACCCAGCACATCGCCAAAATGCGTAAATAAGCCTGTTGCAGCCTCCAGGATAACCTGCTTAGCTGGTACGGGCATCTTCTTTTCCGCAGTCGTGACATTATTGATCAAACGGGCCGTGTCGAAAACATATCCCAGAGCCTGCGCCGTATTAAAATCATCGTCTAGCGCGGCGTTAAACTTTTCTTTTAATTCATTTAATTTATGAAGATACTCCAACGGCTTGGGCAGAAGCTTTTCTTGTGCTTGCGGGACTAACGCCCGCGTTTCTTTCATGAGTTGCAGGGCGGTATAACAGCGAATAAGCGCCATTCTGGCTTCCTTGAGCGACGCATCCGAATAATCCACAGGGCTTCGGTAATGGCTCTGGAGCATAAACAGGCGCAAAGCTTCCGGATGGCATTGTTTGATGATCTCCCGGATCGGAAAAACATTCCCCAGTGATTTAGACATCTTTTCCGCGTTGATCTTCACGAAACCATTGTGCATCCAATAATTGGCCAAGGGTTTCCCCGTTGCCGCTTGAGATTGAGCGATTTCATTTTCGTGGTGAGGGAAAACCAAGTCTTCACCGCCCCCGTGAATGTCGAATGTCTCGCCCAGATAACGCCGGCTCATGGCCGAGCATTCAATATGCCAGCCCGGCCTGCCCCTTCCCCATGGACTTTCCCAGAAAGGCTCGCCTTCCTTGCTCTTTTTCCACAGCACAAAATCCAGCGGGTTTCTTTTTTTGTCATTGATGTCCACGCGGGCGCCAGCCATCACTTCATCCAGATGGCGTCCCGACAATCCGCCGTATGCAGAAAAATTATTCACCGCAAAAAACACATCGCCGTCCACTGCGTAAGCAATGCCTTTTTCTTCCAGCGTTGAAACCAGAGCGATCATCTCCACCATATGCTCGGTCGCCTTTGGCGTCATGGTGGGTGTCAGAACATTGAGCGCAGCCATATCTTCATCATGCAGTTTGATATACCGCTCGGCTATCTCGGCGATACCGACGCCTTCTCTATTCGCCCGATCAATAATTTTGTCGTCAATGTCGGTAAAATTTTTGACATACGTCACGTTGTAACCACGCGCTTTTAAATGCCGAAAGACCACGTCAAAAACTACCGCAGCGCGGGCATGACCGACATGGCAGACGTCGTAGGCCGTAATGCCGCAAACATACATACCGACAGCGCCTTCTTTAATCGGTTGAAGCGTTTCTTTTTGTCTTGTTCTGGTATTAAATATTTTTTGAGGCATGTTCTATTCTTTCATCAGGGATAAAGCGGGGATATCTGCAAACCACTGTCTTCAGGCAGAGAACAGACCAGATTCATGTTCTGCACGGCCTGTCCGGCAGCACCCTTGATCAAATTGTCAATGGCGGAAATAATAATCACCCGGTTGGTCCGTGGATCAACTGCTAAACCGATATCGCAGTAATTTGATCCGCAAACGGACGAAATATTGGGATACGTCCCGGCAGGGCTTATCCGCACAAATTTTTCCGCAGCATAAGCTGATACATACAGCGAATGAAGCTCGGCCAGCGTTATGTCTTTCGTGAGCGTCGCGTAAACCGTGCTTAAGATACCCCTTTTCACCGGCAATAAATGCGGTGTGAAAGAAATCGCAAAATTTTCTCCGGTCAATACATTCAGTTCCTGCTCAATTTCCGGTGTATGCCTGTGCTTGCCGACTTTATAGGCTTTAAACCCGCCGTCAACTTCGCAAAAAAGCGATCCCACGAGAGGGTCGCGGCCTGCGCCGCTCACACCGGAGGCCGAATCGGCAATGATCGTGGAAACATCCAGTAGATTGTTTTTCAACGCAGGCATCAGGCCTAGAATGATGCTGGTCGGATAACAACCCGGATTGGCAATCAACCGGGATTTTTTGATCTCCTGCCGGTAAAGCTCAGGAAGCCCATAGACCGCCTGCCCGAAAAGATCGGCGCTGTTGTGCCGGGCGTACCATTTTTCGTAAGTGGCCAGATCCCGCAGGCGATAGTCGGCGGAAAGATCGATCACTTTTTTGCCCGCCTTGATAAAGACGGGAGCAATGTCCATGGAAACGCCGTGAGGAAGAGCCAGAAAAACCACATCGCAGAGCGTGGCAACCTCTTGAGGCGTTGCGTCTGAATATGTCAGTGACGTTAAACCCAAAAGCGATGGAAACACGTCCGCTACCGGCACACCGGCATAGCGCCTGGAGGTAACGGCCATCAATTCCGCCTGTGGATGCCCGGATAAAATTCTAATGAGTTCCTGACCTGTGTAACCACTGGCCCCGAAAATCGCTGCTTTAATTTTCATAAAAACTCCAAAAAAAAGGGAGGCCTGAAAGCCCCCCTTGGATGATTAGCGTTTGGAGAATTGGAATTTCTTGCGGGCTCCCGGTTGTCCATATTTTTTTCTTTCAACGACGCGGGCGTCACGTGTCAAAAACCCTGCCTTTTTGAGTATGGGGCGCAACTCTGCGTCATATTCTAAAAGCGCTTTGGAAATTCCATGTTTGACAGCTCCCGCTTGTCCCGCGACACCACCCCCGCCGACATTGATATAAAAATCAAACTGATCATTCTTGCCGGTGATATCCAAAGGCTGACGAATGATCATTTTCAGGCTGGGACGGGAAAAATATTCCTCATAATTTCTCTTGTTAACCACGATATTGCCGCTGCCTGCTTTCATATAGACGCGGGCAATAGCGCTCTTTCTCTTACCGGTTGCATAAAAACGTTGTACTGTCATGACTTCTCCCATATAAATATAATCAATTCTTTATGGCTTGGGGCAAATTAAACCGCTAATGTCTGTGGGCACTGGGCTTCATGCGGATGCGCATTGCCACTGTAAACTTTTAGTTTTTTAAGCATTTTCCTGCCCAGATTATTCTTGGGCATCATGCCGGCCACGGCAATACGAATTAAATTTTCCGGCTTTTCCGCCAGCATTTTACCGGCGGCTGTTTCTCTTAACCCTCCCGGATAACCGGAATAGGAATAATAAATTTTATCGGTAAGTTTTTTGCCGGTCAGGGCAATCTTTTCGGCATTCACCACCACAATAAAATCGCCGGTATCGACATGCGGCGTATAAATAGCTTTGTGTTTGCCCCGAAGGCGCAGGGCGATCTCGCTGGCTAGCCTTCCTAATACTTTACCGGACGCATCGACCACATACCAGTCCTGTTTTGTCTCTTCTGCCTTCGCTGAAAATGTTTTCATAATAAACCACCACTTAGTTAAAAATTTAAGAATGTAAGCTATGCAATTCCTATCTGTTTGTCAAGAGAAATATTTGAATCGCAATATAATTTCCAATACCGGCTAGATCTGATGACCAAAATAATAAATAGCACAACCCGTGACGGACAAATACATCATTAAATTCCAAGCATACCTAATCCGGTCAGCGATATTTTCAGCATAATTCTTTCATCATCGTGAGTCTTGGTATAGGCCACCCCAATACCCCAGCATTGCTCCGTATAGGTCAACCCAACTGTACTTTCCACGGTCTTATTGTTAAACTGATCAAGCCGGATGACAAATTGGCCACTCAGACGCTCGGTGATGACCGCTTTTAAGTCCAGGTTAATCTCTTCGATGGAATCCCGCGTATAACGGTAACCGAACGTTAGCTTATCGCCGCGCCTGTCGCTGATGCCGAGATCGTAGTTCATTTCTTTCCAGCCGCTGTAGGGACTATATTTATTCCGCGCCGCAAAGAACAAATAAGGATGGGGCTTCAGATCGAGCTC
>CAYGNV010000001.1:0-12548 GCA_964351355.1 uncultured Smithella sp. | reverse complement strand
TATATTTATTCCGCGCCGCAAAGAACAAATAAGGATGGGGCTTCAGATCGAGCTCCATCCCTATATCCGACATAGGCCGCCTGTCGCCGGTGGAACCTGCCATCTCTTTTTTAGCTTCGTTAATGTCATAAACCTGAAACAGCTTGAAGCGGAATAATTCCAGATAATTGCCCATCCCGGTTTTGTCTTTGACCCGGGCGGTAACCGTATTGGTAAGAGACCAGGCCAACGCGTTTTGTTCGGTGAAAATATTTGTATTATTGATACTAAAAGACGTGAAAGGATCGAGCAACGAATTTATCTTCGGCAAATAATCAGGAATATTGTCCTGCCGGACACCGGGCGTATAGGAATAAAAAAATTCGGGCTTGATTTCATGCCGGACTTTGTCCCAATTCAGAATGCTGACATCGAAAACACGGGAAAGCCGACTACTGACCGTTAGGCCGGCATTATAAATCGTGCGGCTGCCGCTTTTATTTTCAGAATCAGCCGCATCGTCTTCACGGCTCCAATAGATTTCCCGCACAGTGAGCTGCGGGGTAACTTTCGCATAGCTGGAAATATTAAAAGGCAGTGAAACCGTCGGCGCAAAATCAACATAATGTCCTCTGTGCCCTTCGCCCCGGTAAAAATAGTCATAACGACCAGCAAATTCTAAATACACAGGCGTGGAAAAAAGCGGCTGTTTGATACCGGTCAAAACGATCTCCGGATACTGCTGCAAGGTCCGGTCATTATTGTTCACCGCAAAATCGTCCGTTGAGCTGACGCGCGCCATCACATTATAATTATTCCATCCTTTGAACACACGCGCCGATGATTCGAGGGAACGCAGGGATTCATTCCCTTGAAAAGGAATTTTCCGAAACGGGTCTTCCTCCGAACCGGCATAATGAGTCAAATAATAGTTATGAGCATTAAAATCACGAAAATACCACGCATCGGAAACACGACGCAAATCCGCCCGGACATAAAATTGCGAATCAAAATTCGTCTGATGATTGGCCATGAAAGACCACCGCCTGCGCATCTCCTGCCAGTCACGGCTTAACGTGTTGTCGATGGTTTCCGTAACGCGTTTGTTATCTTCCATATAGTCGCCATAAAGTGTGCCGAAAGACTTGCTGCCAGCGAAATACCGGAATTCCGCGCCTTCTTTAAATCCTCTTTTTTCGACGTAACGCGAATAAAATGTCGCATCCATTTGAGGATGAATCGCCCAGAAAAAAGGAATCTCGACATCCATGCCGTTTTTATCCCTGGAGTAGGCAAGATAAGGAAAAAGCAATCCTGTTTGGCGCTTGGTTTTCGCGGGAAACGCGATGATCGGGGCATAGACTACCGGCACGCCTTTGGTCAGAAAGCGGGCGTTTTTCACCCAGCCATACCCTTCAACGGTCACGCTCATCTCCGATCCGGCCAGTTGCCAATCGGGATTATCGCCGTCACAGGTCGTGGCCAAAGGCTTTTCGATACGATAGCTATTCTCGCCGGTTTTCTCGATCCTGTCGCCTTTTATGTAGAAATGATTGCGCGCGTAAAAGGCTTTGGCGTTATAGGCTGTACCGGTTTTATCCTGCACATTAACAACTATTTTATCGCCCGCAAGCGAATCATTCGCCATCTTCAGAAATGCACCGCCCTCGGCGGTCGCGAGATTATTTTTTCGATCAAACTCAACGTTGGCGGCAGTCAAGACACCATCGCCATAAGTTATGACCACATTGCCCTGTGCCGAATAAACATCGCGCTCGTTATCGTAGGACAGGTTATCCGCTTCGATCTTTACCGGCGCGTCAGCGGGTACTTTAATATCCTGAGCAAAAATATTGCTGCTCATGCACAGGACAAGGATCACCCCCGCTATCATTCCGACATGTTGTCTCAATCTGATCGGCAAATTCATCAACCCTGTTTATTATTCTTGAATCACAGCGGGAATTATCATGACCGTTCCCCGTTCCTTACGCTTCAAACTTCACACTCTTGTATGCGCCTCGTCCCTTACCACAAGAAGACATTTGATGAAATATTTGTTTTACCTCCCCGGCAAGATAAAGCGAACCACAAGCCAAGATTAAATCTTTTTCACCGGCGCATCGGAGCGCCTGCCGGACAGATGCATCTACACTGCCGGATATCAGGGCCGGATAACCGAGGCTCTCCAGGAATGCCGCCATCACCGCTGGCGGCACAGCGCGCTTCGTCTTTAACAGCGGCAAAAATATCTGATGAGCCAGCGGCGCTATCTTGCGCATCATCCGGCGATAATCCTTATCGGTCAGAGCGCTGAAGATTAGGATCAGCCGACGGCCTGAGAAATCCTTTTCCAATACGCGGCAAAGCGATACGATGCCCGCCGGATTGTGCGCGCCATCCAGCAGAAACAGCGGACTTGGCCTCAGGACTTCCAATCTTGCTTCCCAGCGGGTTTGCGCCAGTCCCTTCTGAACAGCCGGATCATCAATCCGGTAGCCCTTCTTCTCCAAAATTTCAATGGCCGCCAGAGCCAGGGCTGCATTGGACAACTGATGCGGTCCACGCAGAGGCATGGTAAGCTGGTTGATTTTACGGCTTTGTCCTTCATACGATATGGAGTTGTCCCGATGGATTTTCATTTTAAAATCGATACCGAGACGCAGAAGCCCAGACTGCTGCTTGTGACATATCCCGGTAAAAACATCGACGACTTTTCTTTGTGTCGCGGCAGTGACACAAACCCCATCTTTTTTGATGATCCCGGCTTTTTCACGGGCAATCGCTGTGAGCGTTTTACCCAGATAAGCCGTATGATCCAATGCGATATTGGTGATCACCGAAACCAGCGGCTGACAGATGTTGGTTGCATCCAGTCTTCCGCCTAAGCCCACTTCCAGAACGGCGATATCCACCTTCCGGCGAAAAAAATAAAGAAAAGCGGCAGCCGTCAAACACTCAAAATAAGTAACCGGCTGCACGGTGTGATCTTTGATCTCAGTAATCAGCCCCCCCATGTCCTTGCGGGATATTTTCATTCCATTGATGACGATTCTTTCACGAACATCGATCAGATGAGGCGATGTATAGAGACCTACTTTTAAACCGGCTTGCTGCAGAATCGAAGCCAGCATGGCGGCGGTCGATCCCTTGCCATTGGTGCCGGCAATTAAGACTGAAGGAAAGGAGTTCTGTGGATCCCCCATCCGGGACAACAACTCGGTAATCGCCATGAGGCCAAAGCGCATCACGTTAATATTCAGGCTGGAAAGATAGGCGCCGGGATTAAATTTATTCATGGGAGTGCCGGTTATTTATATTCGAATGATTTGAACATCTTCAATGATATTGGCTGCATACGGGCGGTTTGTTCTCACAACGCGGCAATCTCGAAGCATCAGAGATTGCCGCGTTGTGCAATAACCCGTTACATTTCTATTGAAGCACAACCCACCATGAAGCGCTCAAAATAACACATCATCCGCCAGTGGGTTTGTCACAGCCTATTCATTCATCGCGTATTCACCATTTAAGGCAAATACATATTTATTCCAGACCCTGTTATATTGGTCATCGTCTCCCTGTGACTTGATCAGCATGATATCCTTGCAGTAAGCGCGCTGTTCGTCCTTGGTGGTATGCGTACCATAGATTTGCAGGGCAAAGCGGGCAAAGTCGCGCACCATGAAATCAAAGATTTGGTTGATAATATCCGGATCAATATTATCAAATTTGGCCTGCTCCAGAATCAGCTGCCCATAGACCACGATGGAGAACATCTCGCCCAAGGGCAGAGAAAAGATGGGATCCATATCCTGGGCCTTGTCCGGACCGGCTTTTTCCAGCAATGCCTTGAATAGGTTGATCTGCGAAATAAAGATGGCCACATTCGGCAGTTGCTTATTGGCTTCGAAAACCGGCTTGTAGTCGTGGAACTGAACGGTTCCCAAGCCCTTTGTCGGCCCCTGGTTGAACAGGAAGAGATCGTCTTTGGTGGAAAAATCCTGCGCCACCGGTTTATATTCTGCGGGGTTAAAGAAGTAGTTCTTCATGAACTTGCGGATGAGCTGAACATTAACATGGACTGTGCCTTCCAGTTTGGAGGGCCCCCGGACATCGGACGCGGCAAGCGAGAAATACGTATCCTTTTCAAAGCCCTTGGCGGCAATCACTTCCCACAGCAGATTGATTACTTCTTCGGCCTGCGTCGTCACTTTCATCTTGCTGGTGGGATTGTAGAGAAGATAACGGCGATCGTTGGCGTTGGCGTTGCGGAAGTAGTCGGTGGCACGGCGCTGGTAGAGTTTCATTCCCATGATCCTAAGCCAGGCATCCATAAAATTTTTCTTCACATGCGGCATGTCCGTAACGTGAACACCGTAAAGTACACGATTTGCCGCATGGGCAATGGCTTCATAAAAACCATGTTCGGTCAAGCCGATAGATCCCGGACCGATATTGAATTTGCCGATATTCACCGTGTTGAGCGACGAATCCCAGGCATGCGATCCCCGCGAAAGAATGTCTTCTTCCATGATGGGATAATCGTGAAGCGCAAAATTGGAGACATATTGCTGATGGGAAACAACGTTCTTTTTCAGTTCATAGGCCTTGTGATGAAAATTGGTAACAAAAAAAGTGTAATCATCCGTGCCGTCCTTGATTTTACCCAGCGTGGAGACCATCTCAGCCTCGTTGCCGTTGCCGATATAATATTTTTCTCCGTTGGCCACCCAGGTACCATCTGGTTTTGGCGTCAATGTCGTTTCGGTGGAATAGATGTCCGCGCCGTGCGTCCGTTCGGAAAGGCCAAAGGCAAAGATCGCGCCTTTTTTAAGCAGTTCGGCCGCCTTCTGCTTGGCTTTTTCATTGAGGCTCATCCAGATCGGGCCCAGCCCCAGGATAGTCACCTGAAAACAATACCAGTAGCCCAGGCCGTAAAACGCCAGAAGCTCGGAAAATTCGCTGTTGCGGGCCGTGTCCCAGCGGCAGTCGGGATCGCCTCCGCCGTATTGGCTGGGGGTAAGAAGCTTCGCAAATATCTGCTCTTTGGCGATAAAATCGACAAACTCCCGATACCAGACTTTTTTATTGAAGTCTTCCGTGATCCTGGTTTTGCCCATCTTCTCGAAAAAGGCAATAGTTTTGTCCATAATCTCCTGTGATCCTTTATCAGACATCAGGCTCTGATACTTTTTCGGCTGCAATAGATAATTCATTTGACACTCCTTTCAGATAAATACAGTTATTCTCATATTGTCGTCAGGACAATATCCTATAATTTTCAAAAACCCCTTTACGACATTTTCAAGAAAAGAGCTACTGCGAAAATAGGACATCGTCGCTTATTGAACTTTTCATATTGGACTTTATGTTTTTTGTATCGGGAAAAATAAAGAGACTTTTGTGCCGCGGCCCAATCGGCTTTCAATTTCCATTTTGCCGCCGTGCGCAAGCATCAGGTGCTTGACAATCGACAAACCAAGGCCGGTTCCACCCAGATCGCGTGAACGCGTTTTATCCACTCGGTAAAAACGCTCGCCCAGACGCTGGATTTCTTCACGGGGAATTCCCGCTCCCGAATCGGTAATGGTCACCACAAGTCTTTCTTCCTGCTCCAGAGCATCAATGGCGATACTGCCCCCATCGGGCGTAAACTTCACGGCGTTATCCAGGATATTGACAAACACCTGGCTGAGCCTGTCGCGATCCGCCCGGACCTGCGGCATTTTTTCCGGCACATGATTCTCGATGTTGATTTTCTTTGATGCTGCCTTGGGTTCCAGAAGAGGAATCACGCCGCCTAAGACATCCGGAAGATCGACCGCCTCAAAAAGAAATTTCATTTCGCCCAGTTCAATCCTGGAAATCGTCATCAGATCTTCCACCAGGCGGTTGAGCCTTTGCGCCTGTTTGATCATGATATCGATAAACCGCCCGGCATCTTCCTTATTCTGGACCGCTCCCGACTGAAGAGTTTCCAGATAGCCTATGATGGCGGTAAGCGGCGTGCGGATTTCATGGGTGACGTTGGCGACAAAATCCGTGCGAATCCTTTCCAGTTTTTTGAGCTGGGTGACGTTATGAAAGATCACCATCACTTTTTCTTCGCCGGGATAGCCGCGCACTTCGGAAAGGCTCACACGCATGATGACCGGATCGACATTCCCCAGGGTGATTTCGCCGGACACCATCTCGCGCGATTGCTGAAATCCGCGGAAAGCTTTGTGTAAATCCACATTGCGAAAAGATTCCATAAGCGTTTTGCCGACGATGTCGCCGTATTGGTCTGCCAGAAGACTGGCCAGCGACGGGCTGACAAACTCGATTCTTTCTTCATGGTTCAGGATCAGAACACCATCATTGATGCTGGTCAACGCGGTCATGAGTTTGCTTTTTTCTTCGTTGGCCTGCCTGATTTTGCTTTGCAGCTCCTCCACCAGATAGTTGATATTGTCCGCCAGCTTCTTCGTTTCATCCGATGTTTGCAGAATCATGTTGCACGAAGGTTCTCCCTGACGCAGTCTTTCGGTAAATCTTTCCATAGCGCGAATCGGCGCGGCCAGCCGATAAGAAATGTAGAGCGCGACCAGCAGAGAAACGATCGCCACAATAAAAAACGCCAACAATATTTTTCGATAGACGTTTTCAGCCAGAGACCGAACCTCGTGCAGAGGGCGCGCCAGCCGGACATAACCGGTAATTCTGGAGTCGCTCCGGATGGACACGGCAACATAGAGCATGTCAACGCCCAGGGTTTGGCTGAAACGGATGGACGTTCCCTTGCCGCGCAATCTGGCCTCCTGAATCTCCGGACGGCTGAAGCGATCTTCCAGTCCGGCAACTTCTTTTTCCGAATCAGCAAGTACCTTGCCCTGTGCATCCACCAGTGTAACCCGGGTGCCCGATATCGCGGCAATCCGCCGCAACTCAGACATTTCTTCTGCCGAACTGAGATCAATGAGCTTCGCATAGGTCAGCAGTTGCGCCTCGATCTTGCCGGTCATGACTTTATGAATCTCGTCTTTGATAAAAATATTCAAAACCAGAAAAGAGAAAAAAATAATGATGAGGTAGGATAAAAATATCTTTAAAAAGAGATTGCGCTTCACGTCGGCTCCTTATTCGTTTAAGGGACAACTCTGATGCCGGACGCATTCGCCGGTCACCATGTACGTCACCATATCAGCGATGCCCTTGGCATGGTCGGCAATGCGTTCCATATTCTTGGAAATCTGCATGATCAAAAGCGAGCGGTGGATCGACTTGGAATCCTCCATCATAAAAGTCAAAAGCTCCCGGAATATCTGCTCATTGAGATCATCAATGAGCTGCTCCGTGCGCCTGACGCCTTCGACCTTCTTCAGATCGCCGTGAATGAAACCGTCCAGAGAATCCCTAATCATACCGCCCACCAGATCCGTCATCCGGGGCAAATCAATATAGGGTTTGAGCTGCGGCTCTTCGTTCAATTTAATGGCCTTTTCGGCAATATTGACAGCCATGTCGCCGATGCGCTCCAGATGGCCGGTCACCTTAATCGCCGTAGTGATAAAACGCAGATCAATGGCCGTCGGCTGCCTCAGCGCCAGAATTTTAATGCAGCGCTCTTCGATGTCGGTGTCCAGCTGGTCGATCTCATCATCGGACAGGACAACCTTCTTCGCGATTTCCGAGTCTCTTTCGGACAGAGATTTCATCGCCTGCCCAATCGCCTTTTCAGTCAGAGCGCCCAGATAGATCAGGCGGTCCTTAACTTCCTTCAACTCTTTTTCATAGTGCGAACTGGTGTGTCTTTTTTCTTCCATAAGAATTCCTCCTGCGGATTTTCATCCGAACCTGCCGGTAATATAATCCTCAGTTTGCTTGACTGTCGGCTTGGTGAATATTTTCTCCGTCCTGTTGTATTCGATCAGATTCCCCAGATAAAAGAAAGCCGTTTCGTCGGAGATGCGGGCCGCCTGCTGCATGTTGTGCGTCACGATGATAATCGTATAGTCTTTCTTCAGCTCTTCAATCAGCTCTTCGATCTTGGCCGTGGAAATCGGGTCAAGCGCGGAGGTCGGCTCGTCCATCAATAAAATATCCGGCTTCATCGCGAGGGCGCGTGCAATGCAAAGCCGCTGCTGCTGGCCGCCGGAAAGATTCATGGCGGACTTGTTTAAAATATCCTTCACCTCATCCCACACAACAGCCTGCTTGAGGCTTTGTTCCACCAGCGCATCCATATCGTCACCGGCAACCCCGGTGAGTTTCGGCCCGTAGGAGATATTATTGTATATCGTCTTCGGAAACGGATTGGGTTTTTGAAAGACCATGCCGATCTTGCGGCGAATTTCCACCGGGTCCACATCCAGCCCGTAGATGTTTTTATCCTCAAAAAGGATTTCTCCTTCCACTCTTGTTCCGTCGATCAGATCGTTCATCCGGTTTAAAAGCCGCAGCAGCGTGGACTTTCCACATCCCGACGGGCCGATGAGCGCCGTGACCTTGTTTTTTCCGAACGTCATCGAGATATCCGTGAGCGCGCGCACGAGTCCATAATAGAAGTTCACCCCGTTGAGTTTAATAATGACATTGGATTCCATGACTACCACCTTTTATTTCTTCTCATATAGCCGCGAATAACAATCGCGACCAGATCAATTCCCAAAACCACCGCCACCAGGACCAGCACGGTGCCGAACTGGATGGGACGCGTCGCCTCAATATTGGTGCCCGCCGTCGCCAGCACATAGATATGATACGGCAGCGCCATCACTTCGTCAAATACCGAACCGGGCAGCTTGGAGGTAAAGTATGCCGCGGCTGTGAACATGATCGGCGCCGTCTCTCCTGCGGCCCGGCCAATGCCCAAAATGGAGCCGGTCAGAATACCCGGAAGCGCGTTGGGCAGGACGATGCGATAAATCGTCTGCCATTTGGAGACTCCCAGCGAAAGCGAAGCCTCACGAAACGTTGCCGGCACCGATTTGAGGGCTTCTTCCGATGCGCCGATGACCGTCGGCAGAATCAGAAATCCCAGCGTCAGCGAGCCGGCCAGAATGCTGGAGCCGAATCCCAGAAAGATGACAAAAAATCCCAGACCGAACAGGCCGAAAACAACCGACGGCACCCCGGCCAGGCAGTTGATGCCGACTTTAATCAGGCGGATGATCCGTCCCTGTTTGGCATATTCCGTCAGATAGATCGCAGACGCAATCCCCAGCGGCATGCCAATGGCAATCGCGCCCACGGTCAGATAGATCGTGCCGACAATGGCCGGCATAATGCCGCCCTTCGTCATGGAGTCTGTCGGCGGCTTTGTGATAAACTCCCAGCTGATCGCGGAAATACCATTATAAAGAATATAAAAAATAATGCCGCCCAACGCCAGTGTAATCGTGAAGGCGGCGGCACGTACAAGCATGAAAAATATATTCTGCTTCACATAGCGCCAGGTCATGGAATAGTTTTGGGCCTGTTTCATTGACATCCTTTAAAGTGTCGCCGATCCCGTTTGTTTGAATTTGTGGGACACATAATCCGCAATCAGATTGAACGCCAGTGTGAGGAAAAACAGAACCATGCCAATGGCAAACAACGCCGAATAGTGAGGACTGCCGTGGGGCGTCTCCCCCATTTCCGCGGCAATGCTCGCGGGCATCGGGCGCACGGAATCAAACAGACTTTCCGGAATCGCAGCCGCGCCGCCTGCCACCATCAAGACCACCATGGTCTCGCCGATGGCGCGGGCCATACCCAGCATAATCGCCGTGGAAATGCCGGACAGCGCCGACGGCACGATGACTTTCGCAATCGTCTCAAATTTCGTCGCGCCCAGGGCATAGGAGGCCTCCTTGAATTCGCGCGGGACGGCATAGAGCGCATCTTCGGAGATGCTGGAGATGGTCGGCACCGCCATGATGGCGAGAATGACCGACGCATTGACAATATTCAAACCGGTCGGCAGGTCGAAGGTGTCCTGCAACCAGGGCGCCACAATCACCATGCCGAAAAACCCCAGCACAACGGACGGCAATCCCGCCAGGAGTTCAATGACGGATTTAAGAATTTCCTTAACCGTCTGCGGGGCGATCTCGGAAATGTAAATGGCCGTCAGAACGCCCAGCGGAACGGCAATACAGGTGGCAAAAACCGTCACAATCAAGGAGCCGACAATCAGCGGAAAGATGCCGAAGGACGGGGGATTATACGTAGGGTACCACTCCATCCCGAACAGAAAATCTTTGATGGATGTGTGCCGGAAAATCGGGAGGCCTTCCCGGAAAAGGGAAAATACGATCAACGCTAAAACGATAACGGAAACCAGGGCAAAAAGAAAAAAGAGATACTTGATAAGAATTTCCTTAGTGCGTCGTGTCATAAATAGATTCATTTTTCCATTTCCGATGCTTATCCGGCTACTTTTTCTTTCCCTTCACTGCGCCAAGCGGCACAAATCCTTCCTTCGCAACAATCTTCTGTCCTTCATCTGACTTAACAAACTCAATATATTTGGCGACATCGCCTGTCGGCTCTCCGCGGGTGTACATGTAAAGCTCGCGGGACAGCGGATATTCCTTGGACATGGCCGTCTGGATGGAAGCGGTCACGCCATCAACCTGCAACGGCTTTACGCTCTTGTTGAGGTATCCGATGCCCAGGTAAGCAATGGCGTATCGGTTTTTCGCGATCGCCGTCACCAGCGCGCCGTTGGAGGCCAGCATTTGCGCCCGTGGGGTCACCTTGGCTTTTTTCATGACAAAATGATCCCAGGATTCAAACGTTCCGGAAGAAGAGTCGCGCGAAATAACCACGATTCTGAGATCTTCACCGCCCACCTCTTTCCAGTTTCTGATTTTTCCCTGATAAATCTGGCTGAGCTGGTCGATAGTCAGATTCGAGACTTTATTGCTGGGATGCACCACGGGTATGATTGCATCAAAGGCTACGACGTGAGCAACCGGATTGACGCCTTTGGATTTGGCCAGGGCGATCTCTTCTTTTTTAATTTCCCGCGATGACATGGCAATGTCTGCTGTTTTGTCGACAATCGCCTTGATTCCCTCTCCCGAACCGCCTCCGGAGAGCGACATTTGCACACCTGGATTTTTCTTTATAAAGGCCTCCAGCGTGGCCTGGGCCACCGGCAATACGGTGGTGGAACCCTTGATAACAACGGATGAACTAGCATAGGACACGCCGGTCAGAAGAACAAGCGCCGCCGTGATGAATACCGCTTTTTTGAAAATACTGAACATTTGAGTTCCCTCCTGATTTGTCAATTTGCTTCCCTTCTACAGGACGAATGTTACAGTTTGATGACGGACAGATGAAGATGCAGAAACAATCGCCGGGTTTGCGGTCCGTAAACGTCTTTTTCTTCAGGATGGGTCGGCGAATTTATAGCCGAATCCACGCACGGTTAGAATGTAACGCGGATTTTCCATATCTTTTTCGATCTGGCTGCGCAGCCGCCGGATATGAACATCAACGGCGCGATCGGTGATAAACGTTTCGTCGCCCCACACAGAATCGAGAATCTGATTTCGAGAATAAACGCGGCCGGGATTGCGTGATAAAAAGAAAAGGAGTTTAAGTTCCGTGGGGCTTAACATGACCGGTTTGCCTTCGACAATTACCGAGCAGAATACATAATTAATGGCCAGCCCGTCAAATTCGAATGTTTCCTTTGCCGATTGTTGTTTCCCATCCTGAATACGGCGGAGAATCGACCGGACCCGCGCGATAAGTTCTTTAACGCTGAACGGTTTGGTTATGTAATCATCCGCACCGATTTCCAACCCGATAATCTTGTCCACTTCATCGGCCTTTGCCGTAAGCATAATAATCGGCAGATGAGAAGTTTCCGGATTGGCGCGAATCGCCCGGCAGATGTCCATACCGCTCATACGGGGAAGCATCAGGTCCAGAATAATGAGATCGGGCTTTTGAGCCTTAACGGTTTTGAGAACATCTCCCCCATCGTAAGCCTTGATCGTAGAATAGCCTTCCTTTTCCAAATTATAGGATATCAGATCAGCAATATCTTGTTCATCATCCACGATTAGTATTTTGGCCATACTCACAATCCAGTTGAGGAAATTACGGCCTTATGAGCCGCCGTCTTGAGGAATTAATTTTTGCGATGATTAATCAGGCACAATTTTAAATACTTCATCGCCGGAACGCACGCGGTCTGACACCTTAAGGCCGATGGATTCACCCGCAACCGCTTTTTGCACGGACTTATTATCCACTTCCATCGACTGGACAACATCCACAAATTCCGTCGTATGGCCGGAAAATTTTATGCTGTCACCAATCTGCAATTCACCTTCCGTTATATGAACAGCGGCAACAGAAGGCTTTACAAAAAATTTGACCACTTCGCCGATCTTTTTTTCCGCCATCATGATACCTCCTTTTCATCCTCTGCGCTTAAATCATTGAACGACTGACCATTGAACCACCGATTATAAGGACACTATTTTTCAAGTGGGAGTATAATAAATTCGGCATAGTATGTCAATTGAATAGAATAGCCGGGCGGGCATCATTCGCCCGACCGGCTATTTGTTCCCGTG